>JBGSOH010000360.1:0-7448 GCA_041739205.1 Saprospiraceae bacterium | reverse complement strand
TGTATTTGTTGATCGGTGTCTACTGGTTTACTCCTTTGTGCTTTTGGTTTTGATGAATTGTATGCTTCCTCGTTTGTAAGCATACCAAAGATTATTCTCGTCAGTTTGTTCATTATTACACCCAAAGCATCGTCATAGGTCTTTCCTTTCGCTCTTTGATTTTGATATATTTCTTTAAAATAAGGATCATACATAATCACATTTTTAGCGACCAGATATATTGTAGCCCTATACGAACTACTTCCTTTTTTGCTCATTTTAGGTTTCTTTGAGGTATCGCCACTTGAATGGTTTTCTGGATGTACTCCAAAATAACAACACAATGATGCGGCACTCTCAAATCGTTTGATATCCTCTATTTCTATGCTAATCGAAACAGCTGACTCAATGCCGCAACCAGGAATAGTGACTAATAAATCTGCTAGTTCATTTGCTCCATGCTTTGCAAGTTCAGATTTAAGGACTTTGATCTGGGCAGATAAGGAGTTAATGTTTTGTGCTAAAGTTTTAATATTTAGCTCAGTCAATACGGTGTCGCCCGAACCGGAATCTAGCCTCACTGCTTTTTGGATGGCTTCAGCTTTCTCTTGCGTCAATCCTTTGATTTTGGCTAATGATGCTGGCTTAGCATTTAATAACTTTGCCTTCGATGGATACTTTTCAAGTAATTTATACATGTATTTGGGCATGCCATTTTTACTAAAAGTCAATAGACCTGGCATACAACTATAAACTACTTTCTCATGTTTGTTGATATTCATTGTCTTTTGTTTAATAAAGCCTTGTATGGTATTGTGCATCTGTTTTGCAGTATAAAACTTTAAGGATCTAGGCTTGGATTTCTCTAGTTCCTCATAATTTTCAGATACATGCCTAGCTATAATCTCACTACTGATGGCATCATTAATATTGCGATGCATGTTCTTTTTTGACTCATGGTGCGTCCGTAATGGATTAATTCTAAACATGATTACTCGTTTATCAAAACTAACAAGCTGATTGTACCAATTATTTTCATAACCTCCTGTACTCTCAATGGCTAAATAAATTTTATCTAGGGATAAAAGTCCCAGTGATAAGACTTTTTTAAGCTCATCAATACCTGATTGATTGTCGATAAAATTCATTTTGCGGTGGGTAAATTCATTACCCTTTGAAATTAAACTGAAATCACAGTAACCTTTACTTGCGTCCAGTCCTCCAAATCCAATTTTCATACCTTAATTTACTTTAAAATGTGATAAATAAATAAAATAAATGTCAAGCCTTACATTCCCTTATATTATACGATATCAATGTATCAAGTTATACCTCATGATTAAGCTTGGCGAAAGGGACACTTAAGGACGATATCTACGTATCAAGGGCTGCTCCCCTTCAACCGCCAAGGTATAAATTATTCGTTTATCTTGGGCCTTTTATATTTAAAATGCAAACATATAAGGTAATGTCTTTGAAAGTTGTAATCAAAATTGAACTACTAGCAATAGGTCTAATTTGGGAGATTTTTACTGCCTTTTTGTCTTTGTAGAATTATTTGGACAGCTTTTTTTCCTTTGTAACATCGAAGTGTTTCTTTGCAACATCGGAGTGTTTCTTTGCAACTTCGGAGTGTTTCTTTGCAACGTCGGAGTGTTTCTTTGCAACATCGGAGTGTTTCTTTGCAACATCGGGATGTTTCTTTGCAACATCGGGATGTTTCTTTGCAAAAAATGTTGATTATTAAACTTTATGAAAGCTTATATTAGATGATAAGATTAAATTTTGCATGCTATTAACAGGTCTTTGTAATAACGTAACCTTGGTAAAAGTATCATCAAAAACTCATCAGAAGATGGTCTCAGTTTTGACGCAACATTAAATAATAATGGTGGTCAACTCTATATAAAACAAGTGGAGCTGTATGGTATCAGAATCCTTTCTTCAGGTAAGCTTGTCAATATGAGTGAGATAGAGATCAAAGAATAAGTTACTACTCAGGTACAAGCTGTTTTATATTGATTTTGTCCATGCCAAAGGCAGACGAGCACGATTTCATGCTGAAGCTTGACAGGTTTGCAACTTTCAGGCAAACTGTGTGGCGCATTAGCGTTAAATGGCGCCAAAATCAGACAGTTTTCCATTTTTACCACGGATTTACATCCGTTGTTACTAATATTTAACCCCATTCGGGGTTATAACTGAGTGGTTACAAGAATAAAATCCCCTAGTTTTATATCGAACTAAGAGAAAAATTGATTTTAAAACATCCTTCTTGACCTTTGCCTATAAGTATAAATACGCATCTACTACCTCTGTATAAATACGCTTTCGCAGCAATATTTTCGTACTTACTTTTGTCCAATTAATTAACCAACAAAAAAGTAAGGCATTATGAGGTACGTATTAATCACTTCGTTTTTTATCATTACATTTGTTTCCATCCATTCCTGCAAACAATCGATGAAACAAGAAACCACCACAAGTGAAACACCTATTTTATTTACACCAGATATCCCTGTGGATGTAGATCCTGTCGAACAAGAAAAACTCAAGGGTCTGAATGATAACTATTTTGCACTCAATCAAGCATTTAATATGTTTAGTTGGCAAGCTTTTGTGGCTATCTTTTGGCCAAGGGACGAACAAGGTCAACCCATGCCAAACTTTACGGACGATGGGAAACCCACTTGGCTAGGATGGAAAGAAGCATTCGAAGTGTATAAGTCTGATGGTGGTACACCTGCACCTTGGGGAAGCGCCAGAGTAGAAAACAATCCAATACTCAAAGCCAACAATATTAATCCTGAACAACATGTACGCGTGTTTTTATCAACATCTACACCTGCACACAAAGGACTTACAAAAAATATTGCCAATGAAGTAGATCAAGCTTTTGCAGGAAAATTATTTGACCAACAAGGAAATACCGTGTACTATGAAGTATTGATGAATAAAGAAGAATTTGACTATCTCGTCGCTAACCAATTGTATAACATAAATGGCCAAATAGACTTTAGCAAAAAAAATCAAATCGCTGACTTCCCTAAAGGTGATTTTGTTTCAAAACAAGTAGGTGCTGTAGAAATAAAATTTGCATGGAAAATAATGACCGATGCAGACATCAAAGATAGGTATTACATCAATGAAGGATTTGTGATAGATGAAGCTACGCAGAAACCCGTCAAAAAAGAATTAGGTATGATTGGTTTTCACATTAGCCAAAAAACACCAACAGGCAAACAATGGGTTTGGTCCACATTCGAACACATAGACAATCTCGACCAAAACACAATGGACCAAGATGGCAGAAAAAAACCTATCCATCCAAGTCTTACGGATCCAAATTGCGAAATCTGTCCTGTAAACATCGATGTATCTAATGGAAGTGATACCTTTACTTACATGGCTAAAAGCAATACCAATCCCCACAGTAGTTATTGGAAAGTGACCAATGATCCACATAAATATTATGCAAATAGTGATGTCATGAAGACCCAAGCAAAAAGGATGATAGACATTCCTATCAGGGTACAACAGCTCAACAAAGCGCTTCAAGCCTACTTCAAATCCCAAAAGAGTGTTTGGCAATATTACCAGCTCATTGACACGCAATACCCTACAGATCAAAATGTTGCGCCAGGAGATAGCACGGTAGCAAATTACTCTTTACCGACTTCCATTACTAATAAACCTGGTGGAAATCCAAACCTAACTTACCTGACCAATATAACTATGGAGACTTTCTTTCAAGGTGGTAATCAATCTGCATCAGCCTTTATGGAGAATAGTCCTGCGAGCGATATCACCGTATTCGGTACAGAAAGTTGTATGGGTTGTCACTCAAGCGCAGGCATCTACAATGGGTACAGTGCAAGTGGATTTACCCAAGGATTGCAGCTTTCGGGAGATTTCAGTTGGTTGCTCTCTACCAAAGCAAAGTGGAATAAGAACATAGCACCTTATCCTGCTTTCAAATCAAAATAGTTTTAAAATCAAATTAGTTTTAAAAAACTTACATAGTAAAAGAAACAACTAAGTTTCTTTTACTATGCTTTGTATATTAGCTATGACTTGGTTCAAAATGCTTCCTAACATTTACAATCATCTGAGCTTCTGTCAATTGTTCTGAACTATGGATGGTAAAATCTGTGCTATTAAATTGTGCATCTTCTCGAATGTGGTTTTGAAATTGTTCTTGTGCATTGCCTGGACCGAAAATATACAATTCATCATACACGTGAAGTAAAACAGCTACTGATTTATAATACTTGAGCAACTCTGATTGCTCGGCGTGATTCGCCGCATCTTTGTCACCTCTCCTACTATGTTGTTCTGCCTCGATTTTGTCTTGGATGATGTAGTCTCCTTCTTCGTAATCAGGTGCAGGTCTGATGACCACCGCTTTTGTATTATCTAGATACACACCTGCGACTCTTTTTGGATGGCCTTTATGACTCATGTTTACTTAATTTTATGGGTTAAGGAATACTAATTGGCGATGTACTAATCGGTTTTTTGAAGAATATTGTTTCATCAAAGCCGTGTACTTTCCAATCACAAAGTTAAGTAATATAATAGCCTTGGTACTTACATGATTATGTTTCTGATTTGTATAATTCCTATTTATCCAAAACAAACCTTTCAATAAAACTTCTCACAAAAAATATAGACTAACATTAAAAAATGCTATTGGAATTTCTGTTGCTCCTGATGTTGAAAATCCAGAAAAGAAAATAAATTGAGGTTCAAATACTTCATCAGAATATATATTGGTGATATTTCCAAGTCCCATGCCGAAACCAATGTTAATTTTTTTAATAAAGTTATCTACATTGGTAAATCCAAAATCCATACCTAGTCCTCTACCTTCTAAGGTTGTTTTTCGGTCGCCCCTTATTTCTTCTGTATAAGCAAAGTTGGCTTTGTTTAATTCTACTACCCTAGTTGCTTTATAATATCTGTAATTGTAGAATGCAAATAAATCAATACTAAAATCATTGCTTCGCAAGACTGTAAACTTCAATTCAGGTCGAATCCTATAGCCACGAGTATTTTCATTATTGATATTTGCATGTGAAAAAATAAATCCAGTTTCCACACCAAGAGATAACACTTTGGTGAAAGTCAATTCATGACTAAGTTGGATGGCAGGAACTAAATTAAGAATAGCTGATGGAGAGATACCTAATGAATACTTTATTTTAGTGCTATCTCTTTCACTTAATGAAAACGCAACTTTACAAGCAAATATTAACAACAGGAAGGTAATTTTCCATTTCATATTTCGTATTCTATTTACTGTATTGGATGAATTAAAGTTCTATTTTGCTTAAGTATTTGATATCAGATTCATCGGTAATGTCATATTGCAAAAGTTCATCTTTAGCCACTACAACTAAGATATTATCATTGACTATCAAGTCAAATCCTTCAAAACCACCAAATGTTTTTACCTTGACTGGATCGATTGGATTATCTAGATTGTAAACTACTAGTCCATCCGTTTGGTCACATACAAAAAGATGATTTTTGCCCAAGCCAAGACCTTTGGGAGTAGACATATTTACAGTCTTTAATAATTTGGGCGATTTAAAATCTTGAATATCATACACCCTTAATTCATTGATCAGCAGAAAGCCTCTACACACTTCTACGGTCGAAGACAAGGTGACGTATGCTATGTTACCCTTTACTACAATTGGATCACTTGTACACATATCTTCACCAAATGTTTCGTTGTATTGTGTGGTACTTTCTCGCAATGGAATACCATCTGTTCCAATTCTATAAATATACATATTATTAGCAGAACCTATCAATAGCAAACCCTGATGATGATAAAGTGACTCAATGTCAAATCCTACTTCTTGTTTATTTACTTCTACAGGTTGACCTGGATTGGATACATTAAATGTTGTAATTTGGGTTTTATTGACTACATACAAGAAATTGGAAATGGTTAGCATCGTAGCATAAGAACCAGAATTGGTCGAACTTTCGCCATTTGATGCCACATCATCCTTTGAACAAGCGCTCAATAAAAACAAAGTTATCAATAAAAAATAAAATGTGCTTTTCATGACTTGTCTAATTATTTGTTTTACAATATGGATTTATCAATTCACTTTTTTCCCAACCTTTCAAGATTCCTTTCGAACTATCATAACATTCAAAATATCCACTAAAACCTTCAGGATAAAGTTCTAATAGTTCTGGCTGATACTGATTCCTTATGACATCTTCCAAAGATATGTTGGCAAAATCAGAAATATCAATGACTAGTAGATGTTTTCCATTGTCTGCATAAAGGTAGTTTTGTAATATGGTAAATTCACTATTTCCTATGATATGCCAAAAATGAAGTTGGATGGGATTATTTGGGTTCTTATTATCTATAACGTGGATTCCTTTTCCTACTTCATTGATAAAGATGTAGTCCCCAGATGTTACTATTTTTCCTAATTCACCATAAGGTAGAGGGGCTCCACTTCTTAATTCAGAAAAGTCATCGAAAGAATAATAAATAGGTTTCATCCCATCTTTTACGATATGGTCTTTCTCACAAGCTGATAAGATAAAAACCATTCCAAAAACCAACCAAATATTTGTCCATCGAATTTTCATTGGATCGAAGTTATATTAATACAACGAACATAGATGCAACAACGTTGCCTTTAGCAAGAAATATATTTTAAGGAGTAAGTATTGTATTGACAATCCAATTTACAACCCATAAAATCAACATAAACAATAATCATGGTTTATTTTACTTTCCCGACGGTAAGTGGGTACAAACCATCATGACCCTATTTAATTCGTCAAGGCGAATTAAAATCAAATAAAAAAAGAGAGATTAAATCTAAAATCTAATCTCTCTTTTATGCTTAAAGATTTAAAATAATTAAGCAGTTTTTTTGTTCAACTTCTTGATTTTTGAAGAAGAAACACTTGCTTTCTTTAATTTTGATTTCACTTTTTTAAGTTCTTTCTTAAGTGAACTAACTTTGTTTTCTTTCTTCTTCAAACTCTTTTTTAAACTCTCTACTTTACTCATGATAATCCTAATTTAAGGTTTGTTAATATTTAATTTATGTAAAGATAATACAAAATTAGCACAAAAACAAGGTTTTATGTAAAGCTTTTGAAACTTAACATTGAATTTTGACAATTATCAGTATAAAACTTATCGTTTTAGCATGAACAAAAACTCAAATAAATCTGGACTGAAACAACCATATAAAATGTTCCATTTTCCCATGTAAATGCAACATATTTAAGTATATTATGGAAAGCGGCTAAACATAATTCGCCTCGTGCGTCCTTTGTGATTTATAATGAGATTTTGGTCTATTTATTATTTAATTGAAGTTTCGGACCAAATACTTAACGGATGAATTGCAAATTTTGTTCTTCATTTTAACGCTTGTAGATGAAGTTTAATAGTGTAAATTGATTTTAACTTCTTT
>JBGSOH010000555.1:0-1990 GCA_041739205.1 Saprospiraceae bacterium | reverse complement strand
TGTCGATTTTTTTGCTAATGGTAGTTTCTTAAGTTCAGATACTTCATCGCCATTTAGCGCAACATGGATATCAGAGTTGGGTGATTTTGAATTGACGGCTGTTGCCCACGATTATAATAATGGTTCATCGGTTTCGAATATTGTGGAGATAGCTGTTGTCGATGCGCCACCTTGTCGTGGTACTTCTTGGGATGGTGATTTTGATTATGTTTTTTCAGATGATAAAAACAATCCTACATTGACATTTATACCATCAAAATCTGGTGTCGGAACGCCTACATGCATCTTGTATTATGGTAAAAACCCAAGCAGTTTGCCAGGTTATGGCGTTACTGTTAATGTCCCATTCAAATTGACAGCTAATGAGGGTGATCTGATACATTTTTACTACACCTATTCATTTCCAGGGGCTGTAGAAAAAAACAATTCTGCCAATAAAGATACATATATCATAGGTTCATGTAGGACCACGACATCTACGCAAGAAACAACCGATAAACGTTTGACTTATTATCCTAATCCAGTGACAAGTGTTTTAAATTTAGAATTGACAGAAGGTGAAAATCAAATAGATATTTACAACCTAGCAGGAGCGTTATTGCATTCTAATGTGACAACTCAAAACATCTTTACCTACGATATGTCTCATCTTGCATCAGGAATGTACTTAGTTTCTGTAATAAATAATGATAGAAGGGAAGTGGTGAAGGTCGTGAAACAATAAATTGAGTTAAGTCTTGGAAGTTATTCATGATTTATAACACAGCATCATTGATACCAATTATGAAGTTATAAAGACTTTTATTTATTATTTCCTTTTTGAGATGTTTCAAAAATAATAAGGAATGTATTATGTCTTCTTTTGCGATGGTATTTAGAATATATGAATATCAGGAAGCTTCTCTAATTATCGCAATAAATAAAATATTATAACGGCTTGATTAAACCTTTTAGTAGATTAGCCATCCAATACAAAATTTATTTCCATCATGGCAAACGACAATACACCAACTTCATTTAAAATCAGAGTCATTCACAGGTACTTGGGATTTTTTTTATCGGGCATCATGGCAGTCTATGCCTTAAGCGGTATCCTGATGATCTTTAGGGAAACTAACTTTTTGAAAAAAGAAGTTGTCATAGAACATAAACTCGAACCTAATTTGACAGAAGGCGAACTTAGTCCCAAATTGCGCATGAGCGTAAAAGTGGAGAAAAAAGAAGGTGACGTTATCTATTTTAAAGAAGGAACATATGATCAAAAAACAGGTATAGCTGTCGTGAAAAAGAAGCAGTTACCATTTGTCCTTGAAAAAATGGAAAAGCTACATAAAGCAACTACAAAAAGTCCCGTTTACTTTTTGAATATCTTCTTTGGTCTTTCACTGCTCTTTTTTGTTTTCTCTGCATTTTGGATGTATATGCCATCTATGCCCGTTTTTAAGAAAGGCATGTACTTTGCCATAGGAGGAATCATTTTGACTCTGGCACTTTTGTTTATCTAGGTTTTAGTTTGTAGGAAAAATGTAGATTGAAGTCATTGGTGCCAAAAATACAATATCATCCTTTTCTGAAAGCAGCTCTGTAAATAATAGTTTCTACCTAGTGTCTAAACCTGGAAGTGTCAAGATAATCAATAAACTAAGTATCTTTGATCGATGGGGCAATATGGTATTCTTAGCTAAAAACATCCAACCTGATGATCCTACCGTTGGTTGGTCAGGCACCTTCCGCGGACAAGCTGTCAACCCTGCTGTATTTGTTTGGGTAGCGGATATTACATTTATTGATGACTCCACACTGATCAAAAAAGGTGATGTGACGGTGATTAGGTAGTTGAAATGTTTAATGTTGAAACTATTTAATGTTGAGTCCACTCCGAAAAGTATTGAAATAATAAAATACAAATATAGGATAAAAAATGGACACATGTTATAAATTTGTGATATCAAAATATATATAAACAGGATGCTCAAGAAATCACCGAAAA
>JBGSOH010000351.1:0-3455 GCA_041739205.1 Saprospiraceae bacterium | reverse complement strand
TACAGAAAAATTCGCCCAGCTGAAAAAAGAGTATCAACAAACTATTTTTTGAAATCAAACTTTCCATCGCCAACATTTCAAAAATATGCTGGAGTAATATTAGAATACATACAAAATTTATTCTCTACCCAAACTCCGATTCAATTACCATAAACAGCGATAATTAATACTAACCCAAATCAAAAACGATACCTTAGCTCTGTGTTAAAAAATAAATCATTCTTTTTTCTATTTCAGTTACTAGCTTGGTCTATTCTATTGCTATTCCCATTTGTTGCGATTCAAAGGACTGCATCGTTTCTGAAAAATGATCAGATTCAGCTGATTATATATTTGTGCAGTGGAGTCGCAGCAATTGGTTTCTATTATTTCAATTATAACATAGCAATACCCAAATATTTATTTAAACACAAATACCTGCTTTTCATAATTTTTAGTATCACTTTTATTGCAGTTTGTATTGTCCTTACTCGAATTTTACTTTCTTTAGATTTCAATAATGATCTAAGTCAAAACAAATTCTATTTATTGCCAAACTATATCTGGCGATTTATTATTGTGTTTATTGTTGCTTTTTCAATTCGTTTTTATCAGAAAATGAAGCAAATTGAAGTAGAGCAAATAGTTTCAGAATTGGCAAACCTTAAAGCACAAATAAATCCTCACTTTTTATTTAACACCCTGAATGGAATCTATGGGCTTGCTTTAACAAAATCTGATAAAACTGCCGATTACTTATCTAAACTTTCGTCTATGCTGCGTTATTCATTATCAGAAACATCTGCCGAAAAAGTTCCTATTGAAAATGAAATTCATTATCTGAAAAACTATATAGCGTTACAAAAAATTCGTATAACAGAAACAACAAGTGTAAATTTTACCGTTAAAGGGCTAATTGTATCACAGCAAATTCCACCTCTTTTATTTATCAATTTTATTGAAAATGCCTTTAAATATGGTGTTAGTAATGAAGTGCAAACGGAAATTCAAATTCACCTTGTTGTTGAAGAAAACGCAATTTCAATCTACATTAAAAATGATAAAGTCAATCAACATGCCGTTTCTTCGTCTCATGAAACGGGATTGAAAAACGTAAAAAGACGATTGGATTTAATTTTTGGAAATAATTATAAACTGAAAATTGAAAACACCGAAAAGACATTTGAAGTAAATTTAACGATTAATCAAATATGATAAACTGCATTGCTTTAGATGATGAGCCTATGGCTTTGGAAGTTATCAAAGAACTATGTAAAGAAGTTCCTTTCATCAACCTTACTCACACTTTTACGCGAGTTTCATTAGCACAACAACACCTTAATAGCTTTCCTGTAGATTTGATTTTTCTTGATATTGAAATGCCAGACAAGAATGGTTTGGAATTTCTGAAAGCTATAAAGCAAAATATAATGGTTGTTTTTACAACAGCACACACTAAATACGCAGTAGAAAGCTATAATGTAAATGCCATTGATTATCTGTTAAAACCAATTGAAGTAGACCGATTCACAATTGCTTGTAACAAAGCCAATGATTTTTTTGAATATTCTAATACTTCGACTTCTAAACTTCAAAACTGTTTATACGTTCGTTCAGAATATGCACTTATTAAAATCTTGCATAGTGAAATACGATATTTAGAAACTATGGATGACTATATTAAAATTCACACTACCGATGGTAAAATCATTCTTACTTTAATGAGCATGAAAAAAATATTAGATAAATTACCAAGCAACGATTTTATCAGAGTTCACAGATCCTTTGCCGTTTCTCTTTCAAATATTACTTCTATAAGAAACCAGACAATTCTACTGGGAGACAAAACTATTCCTATAGGAGTAAATTATAAAAAGAAAATTCAAGACGTTTATTCCTCAAAAAAATAGCATATCCCTATACATTTTTAGTCTTCCCCGATTTAATCTGATTACTACAAATATCAAAAGTATTTTTGTTTCTTCAATTATTAAAATTTAAAATCATGAAGAATAAATCAATGAAATCATTACTCATCTTAGGAGTAGTATTGGTTACTGTAACAAGTTGTAGTAAAGAAGAACCTGGTCCAAAAACGGATCCATGTGGAATTGTTGAAGTCACGACAGACGAAGTGATAGCTGGTGTGCAATTTCCAATAGGTAGTTACCAAATTAATACTTTTGGAATGACTTGTGAGGAAGTTATGGGAGACACAGGTCTATTTAACCAATTTCTGCAGCTCGGGGACAATGACCCATTACCTGCACCATGGAGCCACTTGGAGGATGCAGTTGGTGCACCTAAGTTTGTAAAGAGCTCAGAAATAGGTTTTCGTGCAGAAAAAATTAATTGAGTTTATTCATCAACTAAATTGAGTTTCACTATACATTGGTGGTTTTCCCCGATTTACATTGAATACTAAAATTATCAAAAGTGTTTTTAACTATTCAATTATTAAAAACATAAAATAATCTATCATGAAGAAAATAACATTACAAAGTATTCTATCTTGTTGCATCAGTTTTTCCACTTATGGACAAGGGCCAAAAACTCCGCCATGTGGGATTGTTGAAGTCACTACTAACGAAGAGATTGCTGGCGTACAATTTCAGAAAGGCAAATACAAGATCAATGTTATTGGTATGTCTTGCGAGGAAGTGATGGGCGAAAAAGGTCTCTTTAACACGTTCTTGCAGCTCGCGGATAAGGACTTATTGCCTAAGCCATGGATATACTTAAAGGTAGCAGTGGGAGCGCCTAAGTTTGTAAAGGGGCCAGGGGTAGGATTTCGTGTAGAAAGAGTTGCCGATTGTGGTTTATTCATCAAAAATCAGAGTATCCCTATACATTTTTAGTATACTCCGATTTAAACTGAATACTACAAATATCAAAAGTATTTTTGCCTATTCAATCATTAAAAATTAAAAAAATCAATCATGAAAAAAATAACATTTCAAATAATTCTATTGTGCTGCATTAGTTTTTCCTCTTATGGACAATGGCAACAAAGTGCAGGAACGACTGGCTTAAATATGCAGTCGCTATTAACAAATGGTATTTATAATTTTGCAGGTGGTCAAACTGGTGCGTATCTATCTACTAACACCGCAGCCAATTATTCGTTATCAAATAGTGGAAATGATGCAGTAGGTCCAACAAGAGGTTTTACAAAAGACAATATCTATATTTATACTTGCACTAGCCAAGGAGCTTACAGAAGTTCAGACAATGGGGCAACTTGGGTTTCAAAAAGTTCTGGATTAACAAATTTACTAGGCAGCGGAATTCTTAAAGTAGGTACAAGATTATTTTATGTTGGGCCAACAGGTGTTTTTATATCAATAGACCAAGGAGATAACTGGAATGCTGCTGGTTTACCAACGACCGATATAAGATGTATTACCGCAATTAATGACACTTTATTTGTAGGTACCAATGGTGCTGGCATTTATAAAAGTATTGACTGGGGCGTT
>JBGSOH010000532.1:0-2195 GCA_041739205.1 Saprospiraceae bacterium | reverse complement strand
CAGTGGCCATCGAAAATAAGCGGCTATTCAAAAAACAAATAGAACAAGAACGATACCGCAGAGAAATGGAACTTGCATCAGAGGTTCAACATATGCTTATACCTGAGTTTTTGCCTGTAGAGTCTAAGTTTGCACTTTCAAAAATATATAAACCTCATTTCAATATTGGTGGAGATTACCTTGATTATATTCGATTTGATCAAGATAGGTTCGCATTTTGTATTGCTGATATTTCAGGCAAAGGAGTCTCAGCGGCCTTATTAATGGCAAATTTTCAAGCAATGATCCAGAGTTTGATCTTCCAATACCGTGATTTGGAGACATTCGTCTTTGCTTTGAATCAGTCTGTCTATCGAATTACCAAAAGTGACAGATATATCACGTTCTTTGTAGCAGAGATAGATACCAAACAAAAAACATTGAGATATGTCAATGCAGGTCATTATCCACCTATTCTGAAGATGAATGGTACATTAAGACGACTAGATACAGGATGTTCATTTATAGGGGCCTTTGAAAAATTGGAAAATATAAAGGAAGAAAAAATTCAATTGACTGATGAAGCCATGGTTTTGAGTTTTACGGACGGATTGCCAGAGTTGAGAAACAATACTGATGAGTACTTTAATGATGTCATGCTGGAGAAATTTGTAAACGAAAATGGTCATATGGATCCTGAATCATTTAATGCAAAATTGCTGAGCGAAGTAGACCTTTTCAGAGGAGATAATGACATTGCGGACGACATTGCGGTATTGACATGCAAAATTTATTAAAGTACAAGAGAATAGTAAAAATATGATACCAAAAAACAAAGTTACAGCAGCCATGTTGGCCTTCTTTTTAGGATCTGTAGGCGCGCACAAGCTATATTTGGGCAAAACAGGTGGCTTTATTTGGTTTGTGATTCTTTTGATGATGTCCATGAGTATAGGTTTTCCAATCACAACAATTTTGGGCGTCATACAAGGAGCTAAATTATTAAACATGACAGATCAGACTTTTGATAAAATGTATAACAAAGGATATGCAGCACCATCCAAAGGTCCACTAGAAACCAGGAGATCACAACAAATGGAACGATACGAACAAGTCTCAGATAATAGACAACGTCAGCCATCTTTTCGCAAACCGACACCAACAGCTTCAGCCAAAGCAAATCCATTTAAAAATAGTGGTATCAAAAAATACAAAGATTTTGACCTAGCTGATGCCATAATTGATTTTAATAAAGGGCTAGAAATCTCTCCCAATGATATTGCCTTGCATTTTAATGTCGCTTGTGCATATTCTCTTACAGAAAATAAATCTAAAGCTTATCACCACTTAAGTAGGGCAGTATCTCTAGGACTCCAAGATGTAGAAAGGATTTTGTCACACGACGATCTAGCTTACGTACGCATACAACCAGAATTTGATGGGTTTAGGAGTGCAGGATTTAGGGTCAATCCTTTTGAAACTAAGGCAGAATCTATTCAATCACAGCCTTCAAAGTCGAGTGTCGCACCTGTAGAAATAGCACAGGAAATGTTAGATGATACCTTGCTTGCTCAACTCAATAAATTGTCCGAATTAAGGAAAAAAGGCATTTTGTCTGATGATGAGTTCAACTTTGAGCGAAAAAGGTTGTTGAGACAATAATATAAACAGTAAAGTAGTTAATTAACATTAGCAAACAAACAACATAAGTATTGGTAGCAAAAGAATTGATTTCACAGACATTATTGCCTATTCAGACTTCTGATACAGGTGATGAGGTGCTCAACATGATGCAAGTTTATCATGTGAGACATCTCCCGATCGTAAATTTTGAAAAGTTACTAGGTGTAATTTCTGAAGAAGATATTCTGATACATGACACAAAAGAAGCTATTGGTACTTATAGGCTTTCTTTTTTGCGACCTTATTGTTTTGAAAATGAACATTTATTTGAAGTGATGACTAAGATGGGTAGATTGCAACTTACCATCATTCCTGTCATTGATAGAGAAGAAAACTATCTTGGCGTTATTACTATGGAACATCTTCTTCAATATTTTGCGACACATTTTTCGTTTTCTGATCCGGGAAGTATTTTGGTTTTGGAAATATCTAGGGCAAACTATTCACTCGCAGAAATAGCCAGAATTACAGAATCTGAAGATATCACGATTTTGAGCTCTTTTGTCAATAATATACCCGACACTAGTCTCATG
>JBGSOH010000345.1:0-3057 GCA_041739205.1 Saprospiraceae bacterium | reverse complement strand
GACTACAACATCATATATATCAAGCTCGTCAGATGCTCCAGCATTTTCTATCGTAATACAGTATAAACTTCCTTCTTGGTTATAATCAACATATTTATAAGGGCCATATGTAGTGCCATCTATTGTAACACTAAACTCTTGCGCACTTGGCGTATTTATTGCATTAAAACAAATCTCTAATTCATATGAAATGGGATTCGTGCAGGTTTGATTTATGGAATTGATAGAAATATCAGAAACTGACACAATAATTTCAGCTGCTGGACCTTCGCAGTTGCCTACGGATTCTGATACCCAATAACTAGTATTGCCAGGAGCACTAGTTGAAGGTGTAGGGGCAGATGGCAGTGGACTTGCTGGTCCAGGATTAGGATTTTGATTGTACCAGACTAACGTGCCTCCCGATTGGGTCGTTGCAGTAAGTGGAACTGCTATTTCATCTACGCAATAATAAGTTGTTTTAGTAAGAGGTGCAATGGTTGGGCAAGGCAAACAAGCCACAGGAATGTAATTTGCTAACTCTTGACAAAGATCTGGGTAATAAATTGCTATGTCTGTAACATAATTATCTAATTCGTTAAATGGACAACATTCATTCCAACTGTCTGCAACTTGGTCATTAGGTACTGCATCAAAGGTACCATGTTCCGTAGAAGTGTTTCCAGATATATAAAATTGAACATCTACATTACTTGGACTTCCTAAAATTGATTTTAAAATCCTAACTTCAACCATTCCTGTTTCATTGGCTGCAAAATCAATAGGAGCTAAACCAGCAGGAATACCTGCGTTATTGATTTGTATCCAAGCACTTCCATCCCATTTTCTAAGTTCAGCATAAGGGCTTCCTCCTTGTCCAAAATGTCCTTTAATTACAAAATCTGGCGATTCTGTGTGGTTATAAATGATAGGATAGGTCCAAACTTCTGAAGTACCACCTTGACCATTAATTGTATTAATTGCAAACCCCCAAGATTGCCAGTCTGCTGCATTATTAAAATTTGTTCCAAAGTAAACATAAGATTCGTCTGATGAAATGTATAAGTCATTAACATTTACATCTGCCCAACCTACAATATCATCAGATGTTGCTACAGGAATATCCCATTCCGTATCTACTACACTATTACCATCTATCATCGGCGAAGGAACGTCATCGCCGAGATCCGTAATATAAACTTCAAGATCATTTTGATTGGTTGCATCAAGATTTGGAATAGTAACACAATATTGACCTAAGATTGGCCCGTTTTCGCTGTATGAATATGGACCATAATCAATTCCATCAACAGTTACTAAAAACATATCTGAACCACCAGGAATATCTATTTCAAAGCAAATTGTTAAGTCATAGAATAAGGTGGATGTACAATTTTGTTCAAATGTTATGTTTGAAAATATTGGACAATCTGATGGACAATCTTCTGTTACGACAGTCATTCCTGATAATTGTCCAGCTGGTACCATACAGCCTGTTACATCAGTTACAGAAACTAAAGTTAATGTTAACGGGTTGTAAACAACAACTGAAAAAGGGCTGCCAGATGTATAATTATTTATTGTATATTGATTTGTACCATCTGTGGCTACCACTGAATAAGGAGATGTTCCCCCAACTATGGTAACGGTAGAGAAATTTCCAGTATTGCCTTCAAAACAAAAAGTTCCATCTCCTGATATTACTGCGCTGAGTGGACAAGATGAAGGTTGAGAAGAGATAGGTGTACTCGACTGACTAAAAACATTGGCATCGAGATCACAAATACATCTTGTGGTAATAGTTTGCACAGGACCGTTTTGATTGTAAATGGGTATTGTTGCAGTCCAAGTCATGCCAGCATTTGTTGAATATTGTACAGTTGAACCAGCAGGGCAATTAGTTGGTGCTTGGAATGATCCAGTATTTTGAGTACAATTTGAAGCATTACAGCTGCTATTCGTGATCACTACGTTATCAGGAGATATTGTTAATGAAGGGCAACAATTCGTTGGTTCATTTAATGTAAATGAGCCTGTAGAAGAACAACCTATTTGGTCCGTAACAGTGACAACATAACTTCCGAAAGATAATGATGATATATTTTGTGTAATTGCACCATTAGACCATAGGAATGTATATGGGTCGTTAGCACCAGAAACAACCAAATCTATGGCTCCAGCATTAGGATTTAGGCATGTAGGCTGTGTTAAAGTTTCTTCAATATTTGGAAAATTTAGACATGTTGCGGTTACTGTCAGATTGTCAATTGAGATTTTTGGTCTGCTACCTGTAGAACCACCGGTACCATTATGATAATAAAATCTTAAACGGGCAGTGGAAGAATTACTAAATGCCGCAGGTAATGTAATATTAGTTATTGATGAGCTTCCTGAAACATTATTAGTAGCTACGTAAGAAGCACCAGCTAATTCGGTGAATGTGGTACCGTTAATACTCCAATAAACTCTAACAGTCCCAACTCTATCTCCAGTTTGATTAAAGACTGTTGCAGCATCAAATGATAACGTGCCAGGATTGACCCCAGTAAAATCCATGTAAAAGTCAATGCCACCTGCACTACTATTATTAGTAGTCCCAGTTGTCAATAATACTATATTTTGTTGAGAAGGTGTTTGTGATGTACCTCTCTGTACACCGCCTGAAGTGCTTGTTGTAAATGTTAAGGTTTGTGTGGTCATGTTTGTTCCATTTGGGATTGTGCCACTACCTCCTACTGCATTTCCTGTCCATCTGCTGGCCCCAATACCTGAAGCAAAACCATTTGTCCAGTTTGCAATATCAGCGAAATTTTCAGTGTATGTCAAGTTTGTCTGTGAAGCCATTGGAACAGATGTCTGAGCTTGAACAAAATTAAACATTGCTGCAAATAATGCGAAGCTGAATAGTCTTTTGACTGTAAAATTAGGATTTATAATTCCTTTAATACAATTACTAAGTCCAAAGGACTGGGGGAATGTTGTATTCACCCCTGGTAACAACCTCTATCTTATCATCATCGGAATCCTGGTAACAACCTCTATCTATCAATCGGAACCTCTATCTATCTAAAATCGGCC
>JBGSOH010000403.1:0-7433 GCA_041739205.1 Saprospiraceae bacterium | reverse complement strand
TGATGGTGCTAGTGCTTTTATGGATAGAAAAAATTTATACAAAATTGTCGATGGATTAATACCTATGACAAAAAAGGGAGTAAATTTTTACCAAATGGATCAATATCCAACTACAAATCCTGAGGCTACTGATATGTCAGTACAGGTAATATTATACGACAAAAATGATATTCAAAATACATTTATAGGTTTTTATAATTTCGACCTTGGGAAATGGCTTTCATTTGGTGATGATTTTGACACAGAATTTCAATGTTGGTGCTATCCTCCTAAACCATAAATATAATATCATGGATAAAATTTATACAGATATTATTAATATCGATCAATATTCCGCATCAAATATTCACTTCAACATTGGAGACACAGTAAGATCATACAGAATTGGTTTTAATAATGAAAAACCATATAAGCATAGTTTTATAGAAGGTGTTGTAGTCGGATTAGAAAGTTGGGTCAAATCAAATGACAGGTTAGTTGTAAAGTGGCATACAAATTACAATTTTGGTATTTTGGCCAGTTGCATACCTCCTGGTATTGGCAATACTTCTGATATATGGATTATCTCAAAAAATTGCCCATTTTTAGTAAAACTGAAGGGAGATCAGCTTGCACTTCCATTATAATAATCAAAATTATTAACTCTATTTTAATGAGACTAAAATCACCAATATCATATTATGGAGGTAAATCTTCAATGGTACCTTCACTTGAACCGATCATTCCTCCTCATAAAACATATGTGGAAGCATTTGTCGGAGGTGGAAGTCTATTCTTTGCAAAACAACCTTCTCCAGTTGAAGTAATAAATGATCTGAATGGTTTTGTTGCTGCATTTTACAGGACCATTAAAAATAATTTTGATGCACTTAATGAACTGATACAATCAACGCTTTATGATGAACATACCAACAATTATTATAGGGAAATATACCGTAAAAGGATGGA
The DNA here is from genome assembly GCA_041739205.1 of Saprospiraceae bacterium. Classification (GTDB taxonomy): domain Bacteria; phylum Bacteroidota; class Bacteroidia; order Chitinophagales; family Saprospiraceae; genus OLB9. Next base: position 6,485 of record JBGSOH010000403.1, on the reverse strand, counting down.
TTCAACGGATTTGCAAAAGGCTTATGCACTATGGATAGGTGCAAATATGTCTTTTGGTGGATCCGTGTACGATGGCAGTTTTGCAATTACATCAAACTCTAATGCTATTTGCAATCCAGCAACTAAGCTCGCTGAAAAAAGACGAAGATTTTTGACATTTTCAAAGAGATTAGAGAAAACAATGATCCTTGAAAAAGATGCCATTGTCATCTTAAAAAAGTACAATAATAATGATACGTTCATTTATTGTGATCCACCTTATGTAGGTGCGAATCAAGGACATTACAAAGGCTATAAACTAAAGGACTTTACCAACTTACTTGAAACGGCCAGCCTTTCAAAATCTAAAATAATGATCAGCTGCTATTGGCATGATTGTATCGACGATTTTGATTTTATCATTGATTCCAAAAAAACGAAAACCAGAATAATCAGTACCGATAAAACTGAAATCATTCTCAGAAATTATAAAATTGAAAACACATTATTTTCATTATGACAAGGATAGGAATAGACACAGGCGTAAATACTGGATACTCAGTCATCAAGGATGGTAAATACATAGATATGGGTACTGGGCCCATTCTAGGTACAATGATGTACTTGGAAAGGTATTTTAAAGATAATGACATAGAAGTTTTTATTGAAAACCCTTTCAAATGGACAGGTAGGCGTACATCTAAAGGTACACTTATACAGGAGAAAGGTAAGGAACAAGGTGTAGGTTCAGTTAAAGCTCATTACAAAATTTGGTTAGAATGGTTTGAGATTCACAATATCAAATATCATTCACTCACACCGGCACAAGTGGGTAGCTTGTTTGATAATGTGAAGGTATTCAAAGCCGCTACAAAATGGAAAAAGCAGGAACAAATTCATGCTCGAGATGCTGCAAGAATGATATTTCAATTTTTCAAACCATAAAATTATAACCAATGATCACAGTAAAAGACCTTACCGATAGAGATTTTTTGCACGAAAATATTATTAACCATGAACCATTTGTCACTCACGTTTATAAAAATGGAGATTTAACGGTTGAGATGGATTACATAGATGACAACCTTGTAGGTATGGATATTATAATACCAAATATGGTCATAAGAAATTTTAGTCCAGAAAGATTGGATACATTTATTGGTATAGTTTCTCCACAATTTAGTGAGGTAATTACAATTTTAGATTGATTAATATGAAAGCGATATCAATAAAACAACCTTGGGCTTCACTAATTATTGAAGGTGTAAAGGATATAGAGAACAGAACTTGGAAAACTTCATATCGTGGTACAGTTTTGATTCATAGCAGTTCAAAGCCTATTAACAATTTTGTGGACATAGGGCAATTCCTTACCGTTTATCAAATGATAGAAGCTTTTGAAAATGAATTTAAATTAGGCCCACTTTCTGCCATATTAGGCACTGTTGACATTGTTGATTGTGTGATTAACCATCCAAGCATTTGGGCGGAGAAAACAGAAGCAACAATAGATTTTAATTTAAAACCACTTACTGCAACATATAAACCTATTTATAACTGGGTTTTAGCCAATCCTGTAAAGTTTGAAAATCCAATATTGAATGTAAAAGGCAAATTGTCTTTTTGGGATTACAATTTGTAATTATGTGGGTACTAGAAAAGAAATACCTTCAGGAAGGAAGGGAGTATTCTGTAATGGACAAATTTAGATTTTTTCACCCTGCAATTTACTTAGATGGTGTATTCTTAAATAGGGTCACTAAGGTCAAAATTATTAATATCACTAAAGTATTTGATTAAAAAGATGCAAAAAATAGCCATAAAACACTTAGCACAAGAAGCCAATGATCACACTATAACAATGGATGACCTAGAAGATTGTTTTGGTGGTAATTATTATTGTAACGCTAGATTCCATCTTGGACAAATGATGTCAAGAATGATAAAGTCAGGTGAATTTATCAGGATAAAGAAAGGTGTTTACAAACTAAATTTCGCACCAATAGCCAAAAGTAAAAATATCAATATTGATCCTAATCAATCTAAATTGTTTTAATCATGAACATGTTCGGTGAGAGATGGTCAAAAGGCGTGGTATTGGATGAAGTTCATTTTATTGTTGATGGAATAAATACTTATAGATTTCCTGATGATCTGGACTTCATTGGAGAAATCTCCAATTGTGACTTCTTTATCGATGTATTTAACTCAATGGTGCTAAACAGGAGCAATGCAATGTTAGATGCAATGGTGGATTTGTAACAAAATGTTATAAAAAACTAAATACCAAATATTGATCTTTGGCAAAAAATAGAATACATGGCTGATTTTGATGTTAAACTCAATTTTGATGACGGTGGAATAGTCGCATCTCTCAATAAAACAGCAGACCTGTATGACAAATTGAATAAAGAAGTTAAGCAACTGGATGATATTAGCAAAAGTTCATCCAAATCAATAGCTAATAGCCTTATGACAGCTAATGATGAATCAAAGAAATTACTCTCATCAGTAACGAAAACAGGTGAAGGAATAACAAAAGGATTTTCTAAAAAGGAAATAGGTGAAGTTGCTATTGCAATTGCAAAGAGTGCTGATCAGGCTGGAAAGTTTTCAGAACTGATAAAAAAAGTTGACGATATCCGGATGAATGGTGTTTCAGCTGACATAAATGATCTTGAAAAAGAGTTTACTGAACTGATAGCAAAGGTTGGCCTTACAGATGATCAAATGAAAGTCCTTATTGCTGACACTGGTGGAGTTGCTGAAGCATTGAATTCAATTAAATCAGGTGAACTTGAAACTGTAGCTACTAAAGCTGAGGTACTTACTAAAGAATTTGCTAGTGCAAAGGCTGAGCTCAGGGCATTGACAAATTCATTAAAAGATTTGAATGGTGAAGAATTTGAAATAGCCCAAGCTAGGGCTGCTGAACTTACAGATGAGATTGGAGATATTAGGGATGCAATTAATAGAGCTGCATCAGACACTCAGTTACTTGACAATATTGGCGATGCAATGCAACTAGGAGCTGCTGGGTTCCAAATTGCTGAAGGTGCGGCTGCTCTGTATGGGGATGAAAGTGAAGAATTGCAAAAACATTTGTTAAAGCTAAACGCTGTAATGGCAATAAGCAATGGAATAAATGATCTAGGAAGACAAATAACAGAAAAAGGAACTTTAGCAAATAAGGCCGCGGCAATAGCTCAAAATATTTGGACCATTGCAATAGGAAAAGGCTCATTAGGTTTGAAAATATTTAGAGGTGCCGTTGTAGCAACTGGAGTTGGAGCCTTAGTAATCGCAATCGGATATCTTATTGCAAATTTTGACGCTGTAAAGGCTAAAGTTTTGGAAATATTCCCATCACTAGAAAAGATAGGCAGTGTATTTTCTGGAATTACAAACAGTATAACGACGTTCTTTAAAAATGTAGGAAATATTTTTGATGGTGGTGCATCAAACATACTTTCCAACATGAAAAAACTTGGAAGTGATGTATCAAAGGCATATTCAGATGGTTTTGATAAGAATGAAGTTGATAAAGCAAACAAAAAAATAGCTGAAAGCATTGACCAGGTTGTAGCATCCAACAAAAAGAAGCTGGATTTACTCAAAGCTTCTGGAAATGATGGTGCAAAACTTCAAGACAAGATTTTGAAAGATGAGCTAAAATCATTACAGTTATCAGGAGCGGACAAAGAAAAGATATTGGAAAAAGAGCATGAGATCAATGTGGCAGCGGCTGAGCGGTCTAAAATAGCCACTGATAAAAGGCTGGAAATTCTCAAAGATTTCAATGATAAGCTAAAGTCTATAATGGATGATAATCAAAAACTTAGAAATGATGCTGAATTGTCTAATGCTACCGATCCACGGCAGCGGTTAGCCATAGAAGAAAGATTGCAACTTGAAGCAAACGCAAAAAACAGAGATGCAGCATTGGAAGGTATCAAGGACAAAGCTTTTATTGCTCAATTAAACCAACAATATGATGATCAAGCAATATTATTAAGAGATGCATTTGTTTCAAAACTTATCGATGTACTGGAAAAAGAAACGGAAGTTGAGGCCAATGCCGCAAAGGAAAAACTACAATCTCAACTGGAACGGTTAAATCAAGATGTTGCCTTTAGAGAAAAGGAAATTGACAATCTTATAAAATCGGGTGAATTGTCAGTTGCTGAAATTGAATTTTGGGAACAACAAAAGTTGCAAACCAAGATAAATGCAGCAAAAGACAGTCTAACATTGCTTTTATCTGCTAAAGATATTGATCAGAAGGCAGTTAAGGAAGCACAAATAGAGCTGGCAGCCCTTCAAACGGAATTTGGTAATAAAGTACTAGAGATTAAAAAGAATCAAGCCAGTGCATCCACAAACGCCCAAATAAAAGCAATTGACTTAGAATTGCAGTATGGAGAAAAATCAGAACGCCAAAGGGCAAAATTGGAACAAAGGAAGCTTGAATTGATACTCGCATCATCAAAAAAGCAATTGGAGTTATTGGAAAATCAATTGAGTGCTGAAGGTGTGGACCTTTCGAATTACATTGCTGAAATTGATGCACAATTAAAGAATGTTGAAAATGACCTAAGCAAGCCATTTGCATCACTAAAAGAGTTCTTTCAAAATACCTTACAAGATGCGTTTGGACTTGATGGGGACGAAAGCCAAGCCCTTATTGAAGGATTCACGGCCTTGAAGTCTGCTATTCTCGATGTTGTCAATTCTGGTTATGAAGCTGAGCTCAATGCTATTGATGACAGCATTTCGAACCGTGAAGATGCGATATCAGAGCTTGAAGGTTTAATTGAAGAGGAGTATGATAAAAAGGAAAAAGGATATGCCAATGATTATGATGCGTTGGTACAACAAAAGGCCAATGAAGAGGCATTACTAAAGGAAGATAATAAGAAAAGGATTGATATCCAAAAGGAGCAATTGAAAACGGAAACGGCTATTCAAGCCGCTCAACAAATTGGTGCATTAGTAACAGCTGTTGCAAATATGGTTGCTTCCGGATCCAAGTTGGGTATTTTTGGTCTTCCATTGATTGCCGCGTCCGTAATAGGTCTATTCGCGATGTATAAGAATTATAAAAATCAGATTAAGGCAATAAATTCACAATCTGCATACAAAGGTGGAAAGGTGTCTGAATATTTAGAGATTGGACAAACAGCTTCATCAGATAAACCAGGACACGGTAAAGGTCACAGGGTGGAAGGTACCAACCTTAGAATTGGAGCTGATGAATTTATAATGAACGCTGGTACCACAGAAAAACAACTGCCATTCTTTAGGAAGTTGAATACAGGGGCTTATGATAATTTTGATTTTGCTTCAATGCTGGACCATATTCCAAACACAAAGCAATTGGTTGTAATGACATCCAAAACAGTGGAAAAAAAAGAAGTTCAGAAAAACAACGCTATAAAAATGGATATGATCACGCTCAAAGAGGCAATAAAAGAAGGTGTAAAAGAGCAAACACAATTATTACTTGAAGCTGAATACAGAAGACCGATTATAACAAATTTACCTGATGGAACGGTAGAAAAGGTATATCATAACAAAAATGGAGGTAAAAAAATCGAGATTATAAGACCGTAAATTTATTGATATACAGAATATTTATCAATCAATTCTAGATCTGAAAGACATGGAAGTTTCATTTCCCTGATGTGATAAAGATGTCGTTGGTTTGCGTTATTGACAACTTTGTTTGATGAAGGGTAAATTTCCACAAAAGTAATACCCGGAAATATCCTTTCTTTTATGGATTGTAATTGTTCCCATGATAGTGGTTTATCATCAGGTGCCATGATGGACAATAATATAAAATCATCAGTGACGGTAATAACTTCTGTAGTATTCATAATCAGAATTTATAATAGTTTACTTTAAGACCACTTTTTTTCAATTTTTCAAGCATTTCATAATCTTCTATTTCTAAAGCTCTATGATAAATAAGCTTTATGATTATCTACAATTCAGGTGACACTGTTACCAATGCAGGTATTATCAGTTTGAGTTTTGAAAACACTTACAAATGAAAACCAAACTAGAAATTACAAGCTGTTTGAAGTTCAGAGTTGCTACGCCCCAAGATTTAGGCTCAGGAGTGTAGGCATTGGTACAAGGCTTACAGGACATATGGCAGGTACTATGTAAATAGGTAGCTTTAAGAAAAAAGAGTTTTGGTTAACTATTTTTAGGGGCGTATCGTAATGGTATGCCCTTTTTTGTTTTTTGTCGATGATTTTAGTACGTTCGTCTATATTGATTAAAATAAAAGTACGCAAATGGTTACAATATTAAATAATGTTGTATCTTTGATCTGTAATTATTAATAACAGGGCCTGCAAGCCCACAAAAACAAACATCATGACAAATTTTAAATTTTATTTCGCAAAACATGTAGGTTACATCTTATTTGGTGATTCTTATTTCGCTAAAAGAAAAAATGAACAAGAATGGTCACAAGTAGATGAAGCTTTTTTAAA
>JBGSOH010000393.1:0-2262 GCA_041739205.1 Saprospiraceae bacterium | reverse complement strand
CAGGTGCCACTACAGGATTTTTTTGAAGTAACCATCCTAAGGCAATATTAACTTTATTCGTCTCATATTTAGCTGCTAACTCAGCCACTCGATCTATAATCATCTGATCTTTGTCAGCCGTTTCATTATATTTATCTTTTTGTGCATTATCTGTAGTGCTTCGTTTGGTTGCTTCTGTAGCGCTTCGAATTAATCGACCTGATGCCATTGGACTATATGGTGTGAGTGCAATTTTCTCTGAAAGACAATAAGGTATCATTTCACGTTCTTCTTCACGATAAATCAAATTTAAATGATTTTGCATTGAGACAAATTTTGTCCATCCATTTTTTTCTGCTATATTATTTGCTTTTTGAAATTGATAAGCATACATCGCAGAAGCCCCTATATATCTTGCTTTTCCAGCTTTAACAACATCATTTAATGCTTCCATTGTTTCTTCAATTGGTGTAAATGGATCCCAGCGATGAATGATATATAAATCTACATAGTCAGTTTGCAAACGGTTCAAACTTTGATCTATTTGAGACATAATAGCTTTTCTTGATAATCCTTGTCCATTTGGACCATCAAACATTTTTTGATGAACTTTTGTTGCTAGTACAATTTCATCCCGATTTGCATAGTCTTTCAATGCTTGACCTAAAATTTCTTCACTTCTACCTAAAGAATATACATTTGCAGTATCAAAAAAGTTGATACCAAGTTCTAGTGCTCTTTTAATTAGCGGTCTACTATCTTCTTCTTCAAGGACCCATTTATGAATCCAATTTTTAGGGTCTCCAAAGCTCATTGTACCTAAGCAAATCCTTGAAACATCTAGACCAGTATTTCCTAATTTTGTATACTCCATTTTTATCATCCTCTCAGTCTCGTACTTGTTCTATTATATATTATACAACTTAAAGTGCACTTTAATGCAAGGGTTAAAGTTTAATCCAATACTCTTTAATTTTCTAATTGATTTGATACAAACAATTAGAGCAACTATACATCAAACCAGTTTTTTGCTAGAATACCATAATTAAGATTGGTACCAATTTCACTTTCTCCATGAAATAAAAACCGAATCTTAGCCTTGATTCGGTTTTGGTATTTCATTTAAACAAGCAATAAATTACCAGGGTTGACTAGTTGGACCTACAGTAAACTCATTGATATTCACATCTTCTGGTTGATCAATTGCATAAGCAACAATGCTTGCCACTCGTTCTGGCGCAATACCATATTTATCGTATAAACTAGTCATTCCCTCAGCCGTTTTTGAGTCTGTAATTTTATCAAGTAGCTCTGTATTAATTGCAGCTGGATAAATTGTTGCTGTGCGAATATTAGTTCCTTCTTGCGCCGATTCCATTCGTAAGACTTCCATCAAATCACGAATCGCCCATTTCGTTGCCCCATAAACAGCACCGCCTGGATAAGCTTTAAGTCCTGCTACCGATGATGTAGTCAGTACATGTCCCGACTTTTGCTCAACAAAGTAGGGTAACACTGCTGCCAGACCATTTAGTACCCCTTTAATATTGATATCAATCATTTGATCCCACTCATCTTCTTTAAGTGCAGACAATGGGGAATTAGGCATGATACCCGCATTTAAAAAGATAACATCTACTTTTCCATAAGTCTTAATAGTAAAATCTACCAATTTTTGATTATCAATCCGTTTCGTTACATCTGTTACAAAATAAACTGCTTCACCTGAATTTTCTTTAATTTTTTCAACAATTGTTTGTAGTTTTTCTTCTCTACGTGCTGCTAATACTAATTTTGCTCCTTTTTGGGCTAATAAAATTGCTGTTGCTTCTCCAATTCCTGATGAGGCTCCTGTAATAATTATTACTTTATCTTTAATTGACATTATTTTCGCTCCTTTGTTACTTTTATTTTACTAATATGACGTTGATTGTTTCTATTTCTGAAATGAAATCGAGTTGATCAACTTCCTTAACTTTGCCTATTTTAGTATATGAGTAATTGGTAGAGAATGTTTTATAAAAGAGGACAAGGCAATCTGAACCATAAAGCATAATATCTCTTTTTTTAATTTCATCTACTTTTTCTTCCTGTGTTGGCAATATTTCTGAAAAATAAGCATATTTTTCATTGCCATGTAAATCGGCTCCTATAATTAGATTACGGACAAATTGTTCGATATAATCTATTAAAGGAGTTTTTTATTATGCCAATTAAAAATAAAACGACAAGATATTCCTCAGAATTTAGAGAATCCATGGTATCCCTGAGCCAGACCGGTCG
>JBGSOH010000385.1:0-2192 GCA_041739205.1 Saprospiraceae bacterium | reverse complement strand
TTTCCGCACCTTAAAGTAGCAGGTCCTTTTTTATACGTCTCAGGTACATCGAGTAGGTTGCCAGATAATACTTTCGAAGGTGTAGAAGTAGATGAGATGGGTACTACCAATCTTGATATCCGCAAACAAACCAAAGCAGTCATAGAAAATATCAGAGCTATCCTTCAAAGTGTAGGAGCAGACTTAGAGCACATCGTAGATATCACTACTTTTTTAGTCAATATGAATGATTTCGGCGGGTACAATCAGGTGTATGGAGAGTATTTTGATTATACTGGTCCAGCACGTACTACTGTAGCTGTGCACCAATTGCCACATCCATATCTTCTCATCGAGATAAAGGCTACGGCTTATTTTCCACACCCAATCCAATAATTATCATGAGCACAGATAATAAATACTCTTCCATACACTACAATTCTTACTTACAAGTGGACAGAATTACTTCTTCTCAATCACTCAGGAGTGACGAAGTAGGAGCGCATGCCCATGATGAGATGCTTTTTATCATAACGCATCAAGTGTATGAATTGTGGTTTAAACAAATAAATTTTGAATTACGGTCTATTATCAATGACTTTAGCAAAAGACAGGTCAATGAAAAGAATGTAGGGATAGCCGTGTCAAGATTGGATCGAATCATTGAAATCATGAAGTTGCTTGTCCAGCAGATAGGCGTGATGGAGACGATGACACCCTTAGATTTTCTTGATTTTAGAAATTATCTTTTCCCTGCGTCAGGATTTCAGAGTTTTCAGTTTAGGGAAATGGAAGTCATGCTTGGTCTGAAGCAAGAGCGTCGTACTACCTATAATGATAAGCCATACCATTGTGTATTTGCTGATACCAAAAAAGAAACTTTGGAAGGTCTCGAAAAAGGCAACTCCTTGCTTGACTTAATAGAAGATTGGTTGGAGCGGACTCCTTTTTTGGAATTTGGGGAGTTTAGATTTGTAGAAGAATACCAAAAAGCTGTAGTTAAAATGCTTGACTTAGAGAAAGAAGCGATCATGAAAAGTGATATTCTTTCAGAAGAGTCGAAGCTAATGAGACTGACCATGTTGGGTGATACCAATACTTATTTTTCTAATATCATGAATGAGGAACGTCATATTCAATTGGTCAAAGAAGGCAAATTGCAACTTTCATACAAGGCTACTTTGGCGGCATTATTTATCAATCTTTATAGAGATGAACCAATCCTGCACGTACCATTTTTATTGATATCAAAATTGGTTGAAATAGACGATCATCTCACCACTTGGCGATATAGACATGCTCAAATGGTGATGCGTATGCTAGGCAAAAAGGTGGGTACAGGAGGATCATCTGGTCATGAATATTTGGCTACAACAGCTGCAAAGCACCATATTTTTGCAGATTTTCACAATGTGAGTACCTTACTAATTCCTAGGTCTGCATTGCCAGAATTGCCTGACAATTTTAGGAAAAATCTAGGTTTTTATTTTTCTGCCATGAAAGAATAATTTATTAAAATGGAATCATCTCCTACATCATCTGGATATCTCCTACTAATTGATCAAATAGGACATCTTCTCGTAGAAGGAAGGCGAAAAGCAGCTCAATCTGTCAATACTATTTTGGTAAATACTTATTGGGAAATAGGTAGGTATATTGTCGAATATGAGCAAAAGGGAAATGAAAGGGCTGAATATGGTACTCAGCTATTCGAAAGGCTTTCAAAGGATTTGACTTTACAGTATGGAAAAGGGTTTAGTCGTTCAAATCTTGTATATATTCGTAAATTCTATTTGAATTTTCAAAAACGTGAGACAGTGTCTCACATATTGACTTGGAGTCATTATTTTGAAATACTTAAGTCTGACTCAGATTTAGAAATTAGTTTTTATGCTAAACAATGTGAAAAAGAAAACCAACTCAAAGACATAATTTTTAATGATGACTCAACTTCATAAAATAGCGAATTATATAGGTGGACAAATGTCAAGTCCTATTTCCAATCTATATCTTGACAATTACGAACCGGCAACAGGTCAGTCTTACAGTTTGATACCTGACTCAGATCAAGATGATGTTAAGGAAGCAGTTGAAGCTGCCAAAAAAGCTTTTCCATTATGGTCATCTTTGAGTAATGAAGATAGGTCTGCTTGGCTGACAAAACTTGCAGACAAGATAGAAGAGCGGCTCGGAGAATTTGCAGCAGCTGAAAG
>JBGSOH010000267.1:0-9666 GCA_041739205.1 Saprospiraceae bacterium | reverse complement strand
GATATGGGCAAGTTTTTCAAAAAATTATAAGATTAAGAACTACACGACAGCATAGAGCAGCCTACTTTTTGCCTAGCCCAATCAGGTCTTTTAGAAAACCATTTGTCATGTTCGATCTGTTTATCATAAGGTCTTTTGAGTAGTTGGTGCAATTCGTGTATAAGACCATAATTACCTTTATCTGCTTCATCTATAGCAAGTTGTGCCATGTAGTTTCTCAGTACATATTTTGGGTTTGTGCTATTCATTTTGGTCTGACGTTCTTCATTTGTGGTCACTTCACCACCTAGTCTGTTTATATATTTTTCAAACCAAGAAGTAATTTTTGCTTCTGCATCATCATCTGTATCATCTTGGTAAAAAGATGGACTTATCACATCAATAATCAAAGAAATATCTGAATCCTTGTTTACATTTGATAACAATCTGAAGAATATTGTCATATCTACTTCAGTAGTTTTTAGCATTTGTTCTAGTTCGTAAATTAGACTTTCGTCAGAATCTTGATCAACGTAAAGCCCTAGTTTGTTTTTCATCATGACTTGATACTTTGACGCATATTGAATTCTGAAATCTTGAATTGTCTGGGATAATGCTTCTTCTTGGTCAGTCATCAAAGGAAATATTGCATTGGCAAGTTTTAATAAATTCCATTGAGCTATAATAGGTTGATTGCCGAATCTATATCTTTTTCCTGGTAGGTCAGTTGTATTTGGTGTCCAATCAGAGTCATAATTGTCCATCCATCCATAAGGCCCATAATCAATAGTTTCGCTTAGTATGGACATGTTATCTGTATTCATCACGCCATGTACAAAGCCTACTCGTTGCCAATGGACGATCATGTCGCATGTTTTTTCACAAACTTCTTTGAAAAATGAAAGATATAAATTTTCATTTTTAGTCAAATGTGGAAAGTATTGATTTATTGTAAAATCCAACAGCTTCTTTAGGTTATCAAAATCCTTGCGTGCTGCCAGAATCTCAAAATTACCAAATCTGATAAACGCTGGTGAAACTCGACAAACGACAGCACCTTTTTCGTAAGCCGCATTTCCATTATACATCACATCACGCAATACATCTTCACCCGTCAGCGTGAGAGATAAAGCCCTTGTGGTCGGTATGTCTAAATGATACATGGCTTCACTACAAAGAAATTCGCGTATTGAAGATCGCAGTACTGCAAAACCGTCAGCAGTTCGTGAATATGGCGTTGGTCCGGCACCTTTTAACTGTAAATTTTGAAGTCCATTTTTTGTAGGGATTTCACCAAGATTTATTGCTCGTCCATCTCCTAGTTGATTCGCCCAGTTACCGAATTGGTGGCCACCATAGCACATAGCATAAGGCTTGCTATTCTCAGCGAGTTGATTGCCAGTCATGATTTCTGTGAAAGTTTGACTTTTGCAGAAATCTGAGGTAATATCAAGATCATGAGCCAATTCTTCGCTAAAGATAATCATCTGTGGATTGGCCATTCCTTTTGGTTTAACCCAAGAGTAACAAGCATTTTGTACTTGTCTTGGAAAATTGGCGAGTTCAGGATCTGCCGGGAGAGTGTCTGTGAATGTATTGGTTAAGCTTATATTGGACATGTTGAAAAATTCATGTATTTAAAAAATAACAAACAACGTTAAGCTCATACTGTTTTGAAGTCTGATTATTTGACAAATATCCTTACCTTTGTAGCTACTAATAATACCTTAACCAAAGATATTTTAATTTTAACTTATGCTAAAATTGAAATATCGACTTGACCATTAAAAATAAATAGACCAATGAAATTTGGAACAAAAGTAATACATGCTGGCATCGAACCAGATCCATCTACCGGTGCCATCATGACACCTATTTATCAGACATCTACTTATGTGCAAGCAGCACCTGGAGATCACAAGGGTTATGAATATGCCCGTACTCAAAATCCAACAAGAGCAGTACTAGAAAAAAATCTAGCAGCTCTCGAAAATGGTGCCGATGCCATTTGTTTTGGTAGTGGACTTGCTGCCATGGATAGTGTACTGAAATTGCTCAATCCTGGTGATGAAGTTATTGCCACAGATGATCTTTACGGTGGATCTTATCGTATCATGACTAAGGTCTTCGGTAAGTACGGTATAAAATTTCAATTTGCAGGAATCAGCAATCTTGATAAATTGGACGCATTGATCACTCCGAAAACAAAGATGATATGGGTAGAAACACCAACGAATCCTATGCTCAATATTATCGATATCAAAGCTGTATGTGATCACGTAAAGGGCAAAAATATTTTGGTCTGTGTGGACAATACATTTGCATCGCCATATTTGCAAAATCCTTTGGATCTTGGGGCTGATATTGTAGTACATTCTGCAACAAAATATTTGGGAGGTCATTCTGATGTCATCCATGGAGCTGTCATTACAAAGACGGCAGAACTTGCAGCTCAGCTACATTTTTTACAAAATGCAGTAGGTGCAGTGCCAGGGCCACAAGATTGTTTTCTAGTGTTAAGAGGAATAAAAACATTACACATTAGGGTAGAAAGAGCTTGTCAAAATGCAGCAAAAATAGCTGAGTTTCTTAACCAGCATAGCAAAGTATCCCAAGTATATTACCCGGGGTTTGAGAGTCATCCTGGACATGAAGTTGCCAAAAAACAGATGAGAATGTTCGGAGGAATGGTATCTTTTGACCTTGCAGACAATAGTGAAGTCAGTGCTCGCAAGGTGTTGAGTGGGACACATTATTTTTCATTGGCAGAGTCTTTGGGTGGCGTAGAGTCATTGATAGGGCATCCAGCAAGTATGACACACGGATCGATCCCGAGAGAAGAAAGGTTGAAAGTAGGTTTAACAGATTCGTTGATAAGACTGAGTGTAGGTATAGAAGATGTGGATGATTTGATTCAGGACTTAGATCAGGCTTTGGCTTTGGTATGAGGATTATAATATGAGAAAATAGGTTAAAATATAGAATCATATCAGGAAATAGTTAGTTTCCTGATATGATTTTTGATACAAAAAATGAATTGATAGAAAGAGAAAATATTAACTATGGCTACTGATGAGTCAAAATTAAATTCCATAAAATCTTGGTCCATAGACGACAGACCTAGAGAAAAAATGCTTGCTAAAGGACGTCAAAGTCTTACAGATTCTGAACTTTTGGCCATTATTTTAGGATCAGGCTCTCGTGGTGAGTCCGCAGTCGAGCTCAGCAAACGCATACTCAATGATCATAAAAATAATCTAAATGAACTAGGTAAGATATCTATCAAAGATCTTGTCAAAAACTACAAAGGCGTAGGCGAAGCCAAAGCCATCAATATCATAGCAGCTCTTGAACTAGGACGCAGAAGACAAGATACAGATCCGCTTGAAAAAGTTGCCATAAGATCTAGTAGAGATGCCTTTCAGATTTTTTATCCTTTGCTATCTGATTTACCTTATGAAGAGTTTTGGATCATCCTTTGCAATCGGGCCAATAAGGTGATACATAAACAATCTATTGGTCGTGGTGGTGTGCATAGTGTGGTCGCTGACATACGCATCATGATGAAATGTGCTTTGGATCATTTTGCAGCTTCAATAATTTTGTGTCATAATCATCCTTCAGGTAATCTTAAGCCATCGTCCGAAGACATTAATCTTACCAATAAAGTCAAAGAAGCAGCCCGATTATTTGATATGGTCGTAAGTGACCACATCATCATAGCAGAGAACTCTTATTATAGTTTTGCTGATGAAGGAATTTTGTAACAGGTATAAATGAATCTTTTGGTTCAGAAAAAAAATATTAGTACCCATCGAATTTCTTTTTACTTTTACGGCTTTATACATCTATAAAAGACAAAACAATGACGCTTAAATCTCATCTATTATCTTATATTAACTTTAACCTTTGGGCAAATACCCAAAAGACTGATTGGTTACTTAGTAAAGATCCTGTGTTAATGACTGCCACAGTTAATAGTAGTTTCCCTACACTTCATAAAACTTTAGAGCACATTTGGGTAGCAGAATGTATATGGATGAAGAGAATAAAAGGTGAGCCTTTCCAAAATTTACTAGAATTTTGTGTGGGTAAAGACACAAAGTTTGTAGCCGAAATACTCCTAAACCAATCAAAAGATTACATCACATTTTTAAATGACCTACCAGAAACGTCCTTGCATGATGTGATTGCCTATACGTTATTGTCCAAAGAAACAGGATCTGCGACTATAGCTCATATTTTACAACATGTGGTAAATCATGGAAGCTACCATAGAGGACAGTTAGTTACCATGGGAAGAGAACTAGGACTGATAGACCCACCCAAAACGGATTATATGGAGTATGTAAGGAAATTTGCAGACCTTGCAAACGAGTAATTTATCCATTTTGTTTTTAAAAATATTAGCTTTTTTTAAGCATCAAACCCAAACCATTTACCAAAGACAATAAAAAGAAATAGGATTAGTAC
Organism: Saprospiraceae bacterium; assembly: GCA_041739205.1. GTDB lineage: Bacteria > Bacteroidota > Bacteroidia > Chitinophagales > Saprospiraceae > OLB9. The sequence goes on along the minus strand of JBGSOH010000267.1, from coordinate 5,214 downwards.
AGTATAGTAAATATATTTTCCATAGTCTTCATTTCCTTCAATGATATCATTTTTTGACCAAACTAAGCCAATTAAAATTATAGAATAACCTACCATATCAAGCCATTCAATGCCAAAAAAAGTTTTACCTATTAGTGACATCAAAAGGCCTGATAAGATAAGGACTTTACTTATGTTGTTTATATTAAGAAACACCAAAAGCTGATTTAATTAATTCTTCTTGTTGCTGATCGTGGATTTTTTTGAATCCTGTAGCTGGCGAAGCGCTTGCTTTTCTAGCGATAAGTTCGATAGGGTCTTTTCTGAAATATGTCATCAGGTATGACCAAGCGCCCATATTTGCCGACTCTTCTTGTACCCAGTAGCATTCCGCTTTACCATATTGTTTCATGATTTTACGTATTTCTACTTCTGGTAGTGGATACAATTGTTCTATCCTTACGATGGCGACATCTTTAATGTTATTTGCATTTCTATACTCATTCAATTCATAATACAACTTACCTGAACAGAATAAGACTCTTTTCGCTTTTTTGACGGTTTCGTCAGCGATGATCTCTTGGAAAGATGTTTTACCTACAAATTCATCCATGCTACTGATACATTCTGGATGTCTTAACAGCGATTTTGGCGACATCAATATCAATGGTTTTCTATACGGTAGAGCCAATTGTCTCCTTATCATATGGAAAAAATTCGCTGGGGTAGTGACATTGCAAATAAACCAATTGAAATTAGCACAATTCTGTAAGAATCTTTCCATTCTTGCACTTGAATGTTCAGGACCTTGTCCTTCCATACCGTGTGGCAATAACATGACCAAGCCACTCATTCTCTGCCACTTACTTTCACTAGAACAGATAAATTGATCGACGATAGTTTGTGCCCCATTATAGAAATCACCAAACTGAGCTTCCCAAATAGTAAGATTGTCTGGAGATGCTTGCGAGTACCCATATTCAAAGCCCAACACTGCAAATTCTGATAACAGTGAATTGTAAATCATGTATTTGCCATTGGCTCCATCAAGGGTATTTAGTCTGTTGTACTCTTCGTTTGTTTTTTCATCAAAAAATACAGCATGTCTGTGCGAGAAAGTACCTCTTTTGACATCCTGACCACTCATTCTCACGTTTTTGCCTTCAAGCATCAGAGAACCATAAGCCATCAACTCTGCAAATGACCAATCTAGAACTTTTTTATCAATAAGCTCTTTTTTTGATTTTTGGAGCCTATTTACTTTAGAAAGTGCAGAGAATCCTTCTGGTATCGTCATGAGATGCTTAAGGATTTTGTCTGCATCTTTTTTGGCAATACCAGTGTCAGGATTGACCATATCCGCCACATTGAGCGTTTTTTTGAGTTGTCTCCATGCTTGTTCAGGCTCTTGGTATTTGTATGGAAGTGTTTTTTGTTTTACCCTATCCAATCTATCTTGTAAGTCAGCCCAGAAACTTTGCTCGAGTTCTTCACCTGCTTTAGGGTCTACATCGCCTCTTTCTATCAGTTTCTGAAGGTATATTTCTCTTGGGTTTTTGTGTGCATCTATGAGTTCATACATCTGTGGTTGTGTAAATTTGGGATCATCGCCTTCGTTGTGGCCATGTCTTCTATAACAAACCATATCTATGAATACGTCATTATTGAATTTTTGACGGTATTCTACAGCTAGTTCGGCTGCAAAAATAACTGCTTCTGGATCGTCACCATTTACGTGGAATACTGGCGCTTGTACTAGACTAGCTGCAGCAGTACAATAGGTAGACGAACGAGCATCATCATAATTTGTTGTAAACCCTATTTGATTATTGATTACAAAATGGATTGTACCGCCAGTGTAATATCCATCTAATTGGCTCATTTGCACTGTTTCATACACGATACCTTGTCCAGCAGCTGCACTATCTCCATGTATAAGTATTGGTAGGATTCTATCATAATCACTACCATAAAGTAGGTCTGCCTTTGCTCTTGTGAAACCCTCTAATACAGGATTTACAGCTTCCAGATGAGACGGGTTGGGAGCAAGTTTCATATGTACTAACTTTCCTGAAGGTGTTGTAACTTGTGAAGAAAAACCCAAGTGATATTTCACATCCCCGTCACCGAAACTTTGGTCTAATATCGCAGTTCCTTCGAATTCATTAAATATCTGATCATACGTTTTCGCCATAGTATTGGCAAGTACATTCAGACGACCTCTGTGTGCCATTCCAATAACTACTTCTTCTACTCTATCATCTGCAGCAATATTTATGATGGCATCGAGTGCAGCAATAGTTGTTTCTCCTCCTTCAAGTGAAAATCTTTTTTGTCCTACATATTTTGTATGCAAGAATTTCTCGAATATGACAGCGCCATTCAGCTTATTTAGAATCTGCTTTTTCTTGTCAAGAGATAGACCGTAACTACCATCAAAAACCCTATTTTCTATTTTGTCACGCATCCACATTCTTTTCTCTGTATTTTCTATGTGGGCAAACTCTACACCTAAGTTACCGCAATAAGTGACTCGAAGTTTGTCTAGAATTTGAGCAAGTGTTGCATTCTTAAGTCCAATCTCTTCACCAGCTGAAAAAACTTTACTTAGATCGTTATCTTCTAGAGCATAATCTGCTAAATCCAAATGTGGTCTTCTGTCTTTACGTTGTTTTAAAGGATTGGTAGTTGCAAGAAGATGTCCTCTACTTCTGAAGCCATGGATAATTGACATTACACCAAATTCTTTGGTAGAAATATTTCTCTCTCCTGACTGTCCTTCAGCATCGGCGTTGCTATGGCCATTGGCGCTAAATTCAAAACCATCAAAAAACACTCTCCATCCTTCGTCTACTGACGTAGGATCTTGTTGGTAATTTTGGTAGATGGACTCAATATATGCTGGGTGGGCATTAAATATGTAAGAATAATCCTTCATGGGTTTAATTTGTTATTATTTTTTATTGAAAACAATTGGAATCTAAACTTAAAATCAAGCTTTTTGGTATACTAAAACAATAGGAATGTTATTTTGACAAGTTAAGCATTACTATAAATAGGTGATATTGTCTAAAAATGATTGCAAAAGTACAAATAATCAAATTTATAGTTGAAAGATAAACACACTTTTTAACTTAAATTTGTAAAAATCATGCTAATTGTGGTCTAAAATGAAATATTTATTAGTATTTTTATGGAAAATGTTTTTTGATGTAAATTAAAAGATATACTTTTGCACTCCATTTAAGAAAAATGATTCAAAAATAAAGATTTATGGCACAGCACAAATCGTCAAAGAAAAGAATCCGTCAGGATATCAAGATAAGATTAAGAAACAGATATTATAAAAAGTCTGCTAGAACATCAATTGCAAAATTGAGATTACTTACTGATAAAAAAGAAGCGGAAATATTTTTGCCAAAAGTAATTAGCATGGTCGATAGACTTGCAAAGAAAAATACTTGGCACAAAAATAAAGCTTCGAATCTTAAATCTAAGCTTACAAAGTTTGTAAACAGCCTTTAATTAATTTTTAATTAAGGTAAGATATATCAAGGTGTGCACATCATTTGTGTACACCTTTTTTAGTTTTAGACAATGTGTAGTAATAATGATAACACTAAGTAATATGTTGAATTTTCAATTCGATTTACCTATCATCTTATTAATTCTATAAAATTGGCTACAAATTTTAAAATCGTATTATGTTTTATTATTTTCTTCCTTTGCATTTCTAGCAATAAGATGTTAGCTCAAAGCGATTCGAGCCAAACTACGCATGACACTATTAACCAAAATCAGTTCTTTATTTATCCTTTTGTTTTTTATTTGCCAGAGACTAGATGGGGCTTTGGTGCAGTTGGCCTTTATACATTTAGATTTAAAGATGAACGCCATGATTCTAATCCGAGTCAAATACAATTTACTGCAAACTATACGCAAAATAAACAAGTCAATTTCATAATTCCATTTGAACTGTATAGATATCACAATAAATGGAAGGTAAAGGGCGAAATTGGCTATTTTATTTATTTATACAATTTTTATGGCATTGGAAATACTACATTAAAGGAAGATAGGGAAACTTATAAAGCTGATTACCCTCGTTTTAGGATTGATTGGCTACGAAGGTTAGGAGATTTTTTTGTTGGTGTAAGATACCGATTTGATAGTGTAAAAATATTTGATATCAAAAAAGGTGGTATATTAGATAGTAATACTATTGAGGGTAAGCAAGGTGGTAGAGTTGGAGGTTTCGGAATTGTTACCCAGTATGATAGCAGAGATTTTATATTTAATCCGACGAAAGGATGTTTTATGGAAGGTGAAATCTTCATAGGAAACAGATTTAGTGGGAGTGAATATAATTTTCAGAGATATGCTATTGATGCCGCTACCTTTATCCCAATAGGAGTAGATCACACATTGGGCATTCATCTTAATACTGCTACAATGCTAGGAAATCCATATTTTAACGATTTGTTATATTTTGGAAGTCCGAAGATCATGCGAGGATTTCAAGATAGACGATTTACTGACAGAAATATGTATGTCCTTCAGACTGAGTACAGGTATCCTATTTATCGTCGATTGCAAGGTGTAGCCTTTACAGCCATCGGAAATGTAGCAGATACTTACCTAAATTTATTTTCTACAAATTCTAAATTTACATATGGCGCTGGTCTTCGTATAGTTTTAAATAAAAGAGATAGAGTACGACTTCGTATCGACTATGGAAGGACTTTGTCAGAAGGAGGCGCGTTTTATGCGACTATTAATGAGGCTTTTTAATACTGATAGTTTATAAGATTTACTGATGCATATTTATAACAATGGTTTATTCAGGAAGCAGTTTTTTGTCCAATAGCAACCATCGCAAAAATAAAAGCTAAAACCATTAAAAGCCAATTTGGCCAACTTTTATTAAATTTTCACCAATCTGCATTATATTAAATCATTTTCTTTTTAATATAAATTCGTTGCTATAGCAATGTTATTTCTATTTTTGCACAATGAAACCTAATAATATCGACCAAGTCATTTTAAAAAAAGCATTCACATTGCTGTGTACTGCAAAATCAATTACTGAAGTATTTGAAGAGCAATTTAAAGTTGTTTCAAAATATGTGCATGCCACTTCTCGTGGACACGAAGCAATACAAATTGCTGTAGGTATACAGCTAACCCCAAAGGATTATATGTCACCTTATTATAGAGATGATGCCATGATGTTAT
>JBGSOH010000256.1:0-2158 GCA_041739205.1 Saprospiraceae bacterium | reverse complement strand
TAGAAAATTAAAATAATGTATCAGAAGCCTTGCCCCATATGTGATAATTACGGTGTAAAGAAACATAAAATCTTCTATTCTAGAAAGCTCTTGTATTCCCATATTTATGATAATGGCTACAATCCTTCCAAAATTAGAGTTTGATTTGCTATTTTCATTTGGTCGATTTCCAGATTTCATATATTTCTTCCTTTTCCGTTTCTGAGAAATATTTTGTCGTCAAACCACATCTTTCTAAAAACGCCATTGATTCACCAAATTTCAGATATTGAGAAAAGGGTATATTTTTCTTTTGAAAGCATTTGTTCACAATTTCAAATCGTTTTTTCTCCTCCGTTTCTATTAAGTTATATAGCTCTTCTAATTCTTCTTTCTTGAATTGCCTATTTAGGAATCCTGCATCTTTGATATTTTTAAAATTGGTGTATAAATCAGTCCATTGTTCCACCTGTTTAAATCTTCCTTTCGATAACAACTCTCTCATTGCTGATTTTCTTTTAAATGGCAGGTTATTTTTAGTTATTTGTTCCCAAAAGATTTCGACATCTTCATTGATCGAGTTGTCCCAATAATTAAAAAACTCGCTTTCTATTTTTTTTACTTGATACGACGTCAATTTATCTTTCTTCAAAGCGGCTTCTAGGAAACATTTTGAGTATTCATTTAAAGCTAGCAATGCTACTTTTATTTGTTTATCCGCACTCTTTGTTTCAGTAAATATTTTGTCACTTAGCTCTATGGCCTTAAGAAGATAATTTGCTTGAGCGTATGTGTTTGAATTTATTGCCATACAGTTATGCTATTTTTCCTTATTCTTAACAAAAAACCCAAACATCAGCACAATCTTCAAATTTACTTTCATAAGGTAAACTTTATATTTTATTTAAAATCCTCTAATAACTTCTTGAACACTATAATCAGCAGCTTTGGCATCGCCTGAGATCACTGCTGTAGGATATCTATAACGAATGACTGACATATCAGCACTAGTCAAGTCCATATTAACAATAAACAACTTTTGTAATGATTTCTGACGGGATAGATACGCACCCAAATCCTCAAATGATGTGGCCCCACTTAAGGACAATTGTGTAAGATTATTAATCTCTGCCTGTATCTTCTTTATTTTTCTACAATTACGGATGCGTAATAATTGCAGCATCTGTGGATTAGGAAGATTTGGAAATGTATCCACTGTTAAGTGACTAAGTGATAGAAACTTCAGGTTAGTCATTTCACTTAACCGAGGTAACCACTCATCTTTAGAACCAGAAAATGTTTCTATATCTCCCAATTTGCCGTGGTATTTAACCAGATCATATACAACCATTTCTTTGGGATCTGATTTATAAATAGTGTCTTTTGTTGCCATATTAAAAATATACACATCTTTGTTTACACCTCTGAATACTACATTACTTTTATGCATGCCTAGACATCCATATGTAGGAAATAATTCAAATACTTTACCTGTTGCAGCATCAAATCGAGCAAAAACCCTTTTATCTCCCTTTCCTAAGGTAATATCAAAATAGCTTCCACTGATATGTCTAATATATGAAGTACTATCTGGAAGTTTAATTTTATTTCCTTTTAAGTTACAAAGATTTACAAAGTCATTATTTTCATTATCTCTTCCAATTAATGTAATAAATCCATTAGGTGTAACTTTACAATCAATGGTATGCTCACATTCAAGCACAATCCTTCCTTTTGTATTAATTACTTTGATTGGGTATCCTTTATATCCTTTTGTTTGAGGCAATTGAGTCTCAATGATGGCTAAACCTCCTATAAAATCACTTATTTTATTAATGTTTTTCTTACCCACAATTTTCGGGATATCCAAAATGACTTGTCCCTTTTTATTGATGAAATATGGTTTTATGAATGAATTTTTGACGCTCAACGTAACTTTAGAAAGTCCGTCATAAAAAGAAGTTACCCATTCCGCATATTTTAACGAGTCTGGTATTAAATCAAATTCTTGCCCTTCTTTATTGATGTAACGCCAACCTTTCCCAAATTTTACAGCTGCCAATCCTTCAGAGAACTTATCAGCTTTGTAGCATGGTTCGAAATATTGTCGCATGTTGGCATCTAGAAACCTAAGCATGGTTTGGGAATAAAACTTTTGATCAACTTCGTAAGATGTTAT
>JBGSOH010000255.1:0-4924 GCA_041739205.1 Saprospiraceae bacterium | reverse complement strand
CAATCCCATACCTTGACTTGAAGTTTGTAACGCTTTTGGAGAGTTTGTATCTACAAAAACCAAACAATATTTTCCTTCTATATCAAATTTTGCAAATGAATACCAAGTGTTAATATCAGAAGCGTATCCAAGGTTTAAATAATTGGTATCTCTATATTTCAAAGCCCATGCAGAAGTTCCTCTTTTAATACTCGCACCTGTACTTAGATCATAAATTTCATGTACAGTAATATGTTGTCTGCTCTTTTTCTTAATTAATACACCAGCATTAGCTTGCATTGGTTTTTGACCCAGAAAATCCATTGATGTTTCATAAAGTACTACGGGTTCTAGTCTAGATAAATACTTAGTGTCCAGTTTTGAGACACCACATGATGTAAGAATCCATATGAAAGAAATACATAATAATACATACTTCATATTTATAATTATTTTGGTCATATTACTTCAGATTTTCTTTATACATCAATACTATCTTTTTGTCTGTATGGATGGTGCCACCATAAATATGGATGTTGTTCTTTTTAAGCTCCTTAAGTTCTGATTTTGTTAGGGCTTCTTTTATTTTTTGACATTTATTATGAAAATAGAAGTCAATGTAATAAATTTCACTCTTATCTAAAATAAAATAATTATGAAATGATAAATGATAGTATGGGATTTTCATAGCCACTTTTAATTTTTTCTTTTCACCAGCATTTAAGTATAATTTATTTTTATTCAAAGAATAGTTTTCATATCTTTTATCTTTACTGATTTTTATCTTTTTAGTTTCGTAATATTCATTTATTTTAATTTCCTCAGAAATATAATCGGGAGTATAATCATCAGCCCAATATACAAATCCACCACCAGCATCTTTTCTATTTCCATCTTTATCATAAAGTAATGTTATCAAATTGCATCCATGGTCATATCGAATAGTATCAGTAAGTGGTAAGGGCCCAAAATGGTGGACCCATACCATATTAGAATCAAAATACAAAAGATAATTTTTTTCAGAACTGTTTTTTATTTCAAGATCAAGAATATAATCAATGGAAGTATCTTCACCTAATGTTTTTTCATAAACAAAAGTGTCTAAAGGATCCTTTAAATCAATATAAGTAAAATAGATAGTGTCATTAAGTACATCAAACGAAATCGGACTATCTTTTTGACCAATTGAGTTGAATGCTAAACAAATAAACCCTAATAATAACAATTTCATTTTTCTTAATATTTATTAGTAAAAACTCCAAATGTACTTATCATATCTTTTGATTGACCTCCCTTTAAATCTCTAAAAAAAATAGTATTCCCAGAATAATTTCCTGACCAATGGAAGTCCCATGAATAAGCCCTATACTCTGAATATGCAACTGCGGTGGTAATCGTAAAACCACGTCTATGACCAAGCCACACTGCAAAATAGTTATTATAATCAATTGCATGTTGCAATTCATGTCCGATTGTTAAAGCTAAATACAAATTTGACCTAAATGCAACTTTGGTTAACTCAAGAGTATGACTGTGTGACTTATACTCGCCAGCTTTTACCTTGCCTAATGTTACTCCAACAAATTTATAAGCTGGACATTTCGCTTCATTTTCCATTTGTTGGAACATTTCAATGTTTAATATTTAATATACCGTTTCCACATTAATTCATCTTTATGACCGATACTTATTCATTCCTTTCTACCATCATTCATCTTTCCTATCAACTCAAATGCTTCATCTGCCGTTGGTTCTTCATGATGATTGATTTCATGTTTTTTGAGTAAATTCTTTAACTTTTTACGGCAAAGATAATTGAATAAACTTCCTTCATTTCGACCTTTCGAAAAATATCTAATCTCTATCTCTGATAAATCAATGAAAAGAATTGGCACTTCTTTACCATTTTTTTGAAACAGGCACTCGGGTCCTGCATAACCATCAGCCTTAGCTATAAGCATAGGTAAGGCTCCTAAACCATAAGAAGTTAAACTGGGTAATGGCTTTATTGGCAACCTATAATCCATTCTTGTAGCACAATATAAATTACCTACGATATCTAATTTTATATACATGCCACTATAAGTTTGATCATCAGAATAGACCATGTTTACATAATAAGAACTATCATACTCGATTGCCCATATAAACTTAAAATCTTTCACCTTTTTATTTGTAACTGGATCAATAATTTTTTTCACGAGCAAGTGATTACTACCCATATCTTTAAGCTCTACAATTACTTCTCCATATTTACTTTTTCGTGCTATAAAATCAGCAGTAGTATCATATACCCTTACCCTGATTGTATCTTTAGCCATTAATTGACATACTAGCATCAGAAACATTACAACAAAACTTCCCCGTTTTAACATCATAAACATCAACATTTATTAATTATAATTAGTTAAACAATTTACTTTTAAGAAACAACAGCTATATTTGCCATATCAAATAAACATTATGACCGATACATATTCAGAACCAAACACATCCGACCACAAAATGAATACCAATCAACTCACTGCCACCCGTATCAAAGAAGAACGCTTACGTCTTAACTATACACAACAATCTGTAGCTGATCATCTCGGAATGAATATTTCTAATTATTCTCGTTTAGAGAATGGAAAATATGAAATCACCATCGCAAAACTCGAAGCCATTGCTGAGTTTTTTAAAGTACCTCTTGTCAACCTTATCAATTCAACAACATCAAATAATTATCATTTTAACAATTGTATTGGCGTTAACAATGGTCATGGTACTTTAAATCAAACTTTTGATCAAACTCAATTTACTAAGTCAATTGAGTTAATTTTTAAAGAACTTGAAAATTTAAAAAACAGTTTAAAAAAATAATTATTCATTTTAAATTATTTGCATAAATTAGATGGGGAAATTTTATTACCATGATTAGAAAAAATATTATAAAGTTAATTAAAGGAGATATCACAAAAATTAGAGTTGATGCAATTGTAAATGCTGCTAACACATCTTTACTTGGCGGTGGTGGTGTTGATGGTGCTATCCATAAAGCAGGTGGTAACACTATACTTGAAGATTGTCAAAAAATAAGAAGAAAACAAGGTGGTTGCAAAACTGGTGAAGCTGTTATTACAACTGCTGGGAAACTTCCTGCTAAATTTGTGATCCATACTGTCGGCCCAGTTTGGAACAATGGTAAGAATAACGAAGAAAAACTATTAGCGTCAGCATATTTAAATAGTCTAAAACTTGCATTAAACAATGAAGTAAAATCAATTTCATTCCCAAATATAAGCACTGGCATTTACAAATTTCCAAAAGAAATAGCTGCACAGATAGCAATAAGAACTGTTTATGATTTTTTTCAAGTGCATGATTCATTTGAAAATATTTGTTTTGTTTGTCATGATGATGTAAACTATAAAATTTATTCAGAATATTTTAAAAAAAATGACATTACTTCATAAGACTTCATCTTTCTTTAATAATAGATCTAGTAACTGTTTGAATGCATCATCGCGTTCTTGCACCTGGGTTGGATCTAAAAGAACATTCATTAAAAGAACTTCTGTTTCATAATCAAATAAATCTATCCCCAACCATCCAAGCCCCCAAAAGTCTATTCCTCCACCTTTTTTATCTGAATTAAATATAACCTGTGTTAGAGATCCAAAATCTCCTTCTTCATAAAGCCTATATTCAATCTCATAATCAATCAAAGTTGGGGCTATAATTTCTTTAAACCATGCAATGTCTTTAAAATTTCCCATTATTTTACTTTTAGTATTGGCGAAAGATTTTGAATTTGAGGAAGAATTTGACCTCCTTGTTTATTCAATAAATATAACTGATTCGGCTTTGCACTCGGCCCTAATAATTTAAACCAATTTGATTGTCCACCTTGTAAAAGGCTACTTGTTGAAACTTGAAACTCTGCATAAACAGAACCCCTAGTAGCTGCATTAAATGCACCAGAACCACCTGTTGCAACAAAAGTTTGACCACCTGCTCCTTCAACGACTCTTCCTGTCTTAACCATTAAGTTATATTCTGCTCTCGACATCCAACGTCCTACTGTCGTAACCCCACCTTGGACCACTCCTCCTCCTTTACTCATAAAATTTAACACTCTGCCTATTGGAATCAAACTTGCAATGGCCGAACCAGTCATTTCTTGATATGCCAACATTTGGTTCATACTCACTGTTGTCCTTCCTGTGGTTGTATATATATAGTTTTCCAGTGGTGTGATATACCCATTTATTGATTCTGGAGAATATAATTTACCTGCTTTTACATCTGCTTTCCACTTCGCAAGTTGGTCTTTAAAATCCCATAATGGATCATCTCCTCCATCACTTGATTGCCCACCTTCATGTAGTAAGTGATTTAATGCAGTGACTATTACACCTTGATTAAATCCTTGTGCAAAACTACCGCCAGTAAACTCAGCTCCTAGACCTCCTGTGACCCCACCGATGGCTAATTTGCCTACTATACCGAGCTTCAATCCACTTAGTGCCGATGCACTGCCTATCAATGAACTCGCAGCACCGGAAGTGAATCCCTGTATGAACTTACCTCCACTTGCAGCAGATGCCACACCATTCCATATACCATGGGCACCTACTTGAAATGCAGCTGCAAGATAAACATTTCCTATTGTTCCAGCTAAATTTCCTATCCCAAATGTTACAACTGCTGATATGACATTTACAATAGCTGCTTGTGCGGCCCCTTGGAATAGTGGCTTTTGGTGTATGGCATTGTTGATTGCATTTACAACCATAGTTGTTAAGACTGTAGCTACTAGTGTTGACACAATCTCATTCCCATCAGGGTCCGTATACCTTAGTGGATTATTGTATGCATAGCTATATCTATTATAATTCTGACTATAGCCACCATCTTGTACTACATTATCAGGGCTTAGCATTCTGCCTAGTTCAGGATCATA
>JBGSOH010000233.1:0-4474 GCA_041739205.1 Saprospiraceae bacterium | reverse complement strand
ATAGATGAAAATAATGGTATCATGCTCGACCAAACCGCCAAGGTACTATCAGGAGCATTCATCGCACTGATTCCTATGTAGAAGGCAAACATCAACGGCATCATGATAGGCAATGTCAAAGATTGGGCTTCATTTATATCTTCACCTACGGCAGAACCCACGGCTGCAAAAAGTGCTGCATAAGCAAAATATCCTGCTATAAAATAAAACAAGGTCAACGGTAGAATCAGATACCAATTCATGCTATGTATTTCTGCCAAAAACTGAGCTATCTTGCCTTTTGATGACATCATTAACTCTTCAGTAGGTAAGTTTCCAGTATTTATTCCATCCATATTTGCAGCATCTATGCCCAATAATGAAGTCGCAACAAATAATATAAGTGGCATCAATATCATCCAAATACCTATTTGAGTCAAACCCACTAGGCCTACACCAAGCACTTTTCCCATCATAAGTTCAAAAGGCTTAAGCGATGAGATTAATACTTCTACGATACGATTTATTTTCTCCTCCATAACAGATCGCATCACTTGCGAACCATACACTAAGATAATGAAAAACATGGCATATCCCACAATTGCCCCCATAAGCGCGCTAACATCAGTTGTAATGGAACTGATTTTTTTATCCTTTAATATCGTAAATGGCTGTATCGTGACATCCGTGTCTATACTTTTAATGGTTGCTTCATCAAGATTTAATTTTTTCAATTTAAAATCTCTAATCTTGTCAGAAATAGCTGTTCGGATTGTAAAATTTTCGTCCCTTGCTAGTTGGTCATCTGAATGGTAATTGACCGTAAAGCTTTTGGCTAATGAATCTTTTAATGGTATTACTTCTAGTATGCCATCAAAACCACCATCTTTGTACTTACTCTTTAACGTTTCTACGCTTTCATCGGTAAAGACAAAAGACAAATTATCCCTAGAGTCAAGCTTTTTCTCTAATAGATTGCTTGCATCAGTTACATTGATAACCTTAACAGTATCAGACCCTGTTGACATAACAAATCCTACTGCTACAAAAAACACCAATAATCCTAATGGTGTAAGCAAAGTAGTTAAGATAAATGTCTTATTTTTTACACGTGTGAGATATTCACGCATCGTGACTAACCATATTTTATTCATTGCTTTGTGCTACTTTTTTGATGAAAATTTCATTAAGCGAAGGCAATATTTCATTGAATCCTAGGATAGAAATATTCGTATCTATTAATGTTTTTAGAATTTGGTTTGAGCTTACACCTTCAGTTACTTTGATGGTGACTTCATTAGGACGTTTTTCCAAAACTGAAAATCCCAAATGATCTGTCACAGAAGGAAGGTCGCCTTCGAATTTGATACTGAAAAGATGTTCTTTAAAGTCATTTTTTATTGTATTGACATTGCCGTACAGCAAAATTTTGCCTTGATTTATAAGTACAATATCTTCACAGATTTCTTCCACTTGTTCCATTCTATGGGTTGAAAAAAGTATGCTAGTTCCTTTTTCTTTAAGCTGATAAATTTCATCTTTGATCAGATTGGCATTGATAGGGTCAAGACCAGAAAAAGGTTCGTCAAGGATTAATAATTTCGGGTCGTGAATGACCGTAGCTATGAATTGAATTTTTTGGCTCATACCTTTTGATAAGTCACCAACTTTTTTGTCCCACCAATTCATGATGTCAAACTTCACCATCCAAGTTTTTAACTTGATTTTGGCTTCTTTTTCAGTAAGACCTTTGAGTTGAGCTAGGTAAAGAAGCTGTTCGCCCACTTTCATTTTTTTATACAAACCTCTCTCTTCGGGCATGTATCCTATTTCATTGGGATGAAGGTGATTTAGTGGTTCTCCGTTTAGCAAAACTTGTCCGCTGTCAGCACCAGTAATCGTTGTTATGATTCTGATCAATGATGTTTTGCCGGCGCCATTAGGACCAAGTAGACCGAAAATAGTGCCTGCTTTGACATCAAAACTCACATCATTTACTGCGATATGACTATGATAAGCTTTGACTACATTCCGTAGTGATAATACATTCATATTTTGTTGGTTGATGTTTTATAAAATGAATTTTGATTGACAAATTTAACAAAAACGAACCAAATATTTCTCATTGGTAACGGTCCTCTACATAAATACAATCAAATTTACTTCATCGTTAACAAAGGTAATAGTTTCTTAATTATAAGTAGTAAGTCTTAGATAAATGTTTGAAATTATCCTACCAAAATAGGCTATATGATCTTTATCAATGAAAATGGCCAATGGTGTAAACTTACTCCTTAATATTTGCTATTAAAATTTCTAATATTTCTGCTGCTGCTTCAGCAATAATGGTTCCCGGTCCAAAAATAGCTGCTACACCTTGTTCAAAAAGGAATGGATAGTCTTGAACAGGCACTACGCCACCTACGATGACCATAATGTCTTCTCTACCTATCTTTTTTAGCGCTGCAATCGTCTCAGGGACCAAAGTTTTATGGCCTGCTGCAAGTGACGAAATGCCCAATATATGTACATCGTTCTCTGCGGCTTGTGTTGCTGCTTCTGAAGGCGTCTGGAAGAGTGGTCCCATATCTACATCAAATCCCAAATCTGCAAAGCTAGTTGCTATGATTTTTGCACCTCTGTCGTGTCCATCTTGACCTAACTTTGCCACCATGATCCTTGGCCTTCTACCTTCTAGCGCTGCAAAACGATCAGAGAGTTCCAATGTGTTTTTAAATTTAACATCCATATGAATTTCCTTTGCATATACACCTGAAATGGTTCTATTAGTAGCTTTGTATCTACCAAAAACTTCTTCCATAGCCATCGTAATTTCTCCTAAAGTAGCCCTATCTCTAGCTGCATTTATGGCAAGCTCCAAGAGATTTCCACTACCCGTTCGTGCACATTCTGTGATAGCTACCAACGCTAACCTTACTTTTTGATCATCTCTTTTGCTTTTTATTTCTGTAAGCCTGTCTATTTGTTCAAGTCGAACCTTTGTATTATCTACTTTGAGTATATCGAGTTCTGATTCAGTTTCTTTTTTGTACAGATTGACACCTATGACGTATTCATTTCCACTGTCTATCCTTGCTTGTTTTGCAGCAGCGGCTTCTTCTATTCTCATTTTAGGGATACCCGCTTCGATTGCTGCCCTCATTCCACCTAGTGATTCTATTTCTTGGATATGTTGCCATGCTTTTTCTACGAGTTGACTAGTGAGTGACTCTACATAATAGGAGCCTCCCATAGGATCGATCGCTGAAATAACATTTATGCCTGATTGTAAATATTTCTGAGTGTCTCTCGCTATTTTGGCTGAATAATCGGTTGGCAATGCTATCGCCTCATCTAGCGAGTTAGTGTGAAGTGATTGTGTGCCGCCCATGACTGATGCCAAGGCTTCTATACAAGTCCTTGAAATATTATTGTAAGGATCTTGAGCGGTAAGACTGTATCCTGATGTCTGACAATGTGTACGTAATGCCAAAGTTTTGGGAGATTTGGGTTCGAATTGTGAAACTAGTTTTGACCAAAGCAATCTACCTGCTCGCATCTTGGCTGTCTCCATAAAAAAGTTCATACCAATGCCCCAGAAAAATGAAAATCTTGATACAAATTGATCAATATCAAGTCCTGCTTTTAATCCTGCCCTGATATATTCTACGCCATCTGCAAGTGTGTATGCAAGTTCAATATCCGCAGGTGCGCCCGCTTCATGCATGTGATAACCACTGATAGAGATGCTATTGAATTTAAGCATATTTGCAGCGGTATAGCCAAAAATATCAGAAATAATCTTCATAGAAGGTGACGGTGGAAAGATGTAGGTATTTCTAACCATAAACTCCTTCAATATATCGTTTTGGATGGTGCCACTAAGCTTTTCCATAGATACACCTTGTTCTTCAGCAGCTACAATGTAGAATGCAAGTATCGGAATTACAGCACCGTTCATAGTCATCGATACAGACATTTCGTCTAATGGTATTCCATCAAACAAGATTTTCATATCTTCTACGGAGTCTATGGCAACTCCGGCCATTCCTACATCACCTGTGACTCTAGGATGGTCTGAATCGTAGCCTCTATGCGTCGCAAGATCAAAAGCAACCGATAATCCTTTTTGTCCCGCTGCAAGGTTTCTTCTATAAAAAGCATTACTTTCTTGTGCTGTAGAAAAACCAGCATATTGCCTTATCGTCCAAGGAGATGTCAAATACATGGTACTATATGGACCTCTTAGATATGGCGGTACACCAGCTTGAAAACCAATGTGTTTACTATCAGAGATATCTTCTGAATGGTAACTTCGTTTTAGTGAAATTCCTTCTTGCGTGGGCTTCAAAATATCTTTATCCATGGCTTTCTATTCAATAAATATTTCGGTAAAGATAAGTAAAGCCAATTTACTTTTTACATTCTTTTGCCAATTTTATCTATACACTGATTTAAATCCGACAAGCTTATTCTGTTTTAGAGATAATGTTAT
>JBGSOH010000212.1:0-7631 GCA_041739205.1 Saprospiraceae bacterium | reverse complement strand
CAGGAATATTCAAATGTGCCGTCATGACACCACTTAGCCCAGCATCTATCAATTTTTTGAAAGGGTACAATTCTATGTCTTTGAGCCTTGAAATATCATGTTTTATCATAGGCAAGTCATGATGAGAATCTACATCTGTATCGCCATGTCCTGGAAAATGTTTGGCTGTACAAAACAATCGTTGGCTTTGCATTCCTTTCATATATGCCAGTCCTTTATTGGCAACAGCTTCTTTATTTCCGCCAAAAGACCTGAAATTAATCACAGGGTTATTAGGATTATTATTGACATCAACCACTGGGGCATAATTAATATGAACACCTATCCGTTTGCATTGTCGCGCCACTTCTATTCCCATTGTTTCCAGTAAATCAGCATGTCCTTGCACTGCACCCAAAGTCACTGCGTATGGAAATCGATCTGTACTATCTAGTCTCATGCCAAGTCCCCATTCAAAATCTTGGCCTATCATCATCGGCGTTTTAGATAGTTTTTGCA
Source organism: Saprospiraceae bacterium (assembly GCA_041739205.1). GTDB lineage: Bacteria > Bacteroidota > Bacteroidia > Chitinophagales > Saprospiraceae > OLB9. The sequence goes on along the minus strand of JBGSOH010000212.1, from coordinate 7,133 downwards.
GTCGATTTGTAATTTGAGCTTGTGTCGTAGGATTAGAAGCAAAAAAAACTATCCCGCCTATTTTATATTCTTTAACCCATTGCTCAAGTGTCGCCAAATCATGTGATTTACCAGAATAATTACCTCGTGGCATCAGTAACTGACCAATCTTATCTTCCAAAGTAAGGGTAGCAAAAACAGAGTCCACCCATCTAACATTATAGTCCGTTAAAAAAGCCGGTTTTTGCCCAAAACCTATTGTGGTATAAAATAAAAAAGCTAAAATAATAGACCATTTTGGAATATAAATCATAAGGATAGAAATTAAAGAAAGACAAAAGTAGGGAATCCCACTCAAGATTGTTGATTTATCAATAGATTTATCTTAGCTAAACCATAACGATCGAAGTGCGAGACTTAGATCTGTTGATTATTTAATTTTCAGTTTGATGATCGGCCCCAATCTGATGTGAAAATGGTATTCCATCGATAAATCACCCTTTTATCAAGCACAAAAATATTTTTAGCGAGATAACAACTATTCGTCGTATCGTCCCCGCTACGATGCAATATCATCAGGCATCCTGCCTACGTTAAAACAAAATAGGAATATACACACAAATAATGAGAACCTACCCCTGCACAAATAATTGTGTTCAGCTTTAGCTGCATCAACTCTGCAAAATCAAATGACCTCGAAGACCTGTCCCTATTGGGACAAAATATCGGTAGAAAAACAATATTGAATCCCCATCCACGTGCCTTTTGGTACGAAACAAAAAAAATCTGAGCAATCTGCGTAGTCTGAGAGATATAAAACTGATATTCATAAAAGGAACCCGAAGACCTGTCCCTATTGGGACAAAATATCGGTAGGAAACAAGATGAAAACCCATTCCCCGTGCCTTTAGGTACGGACCAAACGTCATCCTACCGATTTTTGTCACGCCTTAGCGCCTTAGTGGCAATGAAATTTTACAATAAAAAACATCCAAAACCTATCCATTTTTATTGTCAAAAAAACTTATCTTTATACCAGCGTCAATTACAAAAAATCAAATGCCAACGCAAGTCTGAACATATGCTAATACTAACCCGAAACGCATAAAAACTACCATTTTTCATAAAAACCATAATAGGGTTGTCCCGACCTTGTCCCGATGTTGTGCCGAGGTTGTCTCGACCTTGGCCCGACTACACTCCATATACGCTCCACATGCGCTCCCACTACGCTCCATAAACGATTCATTAATAATTGGTTGAAACCCCTACAACCCTCCTGCTTCATTTCAACTTTATACAATCTTTACCTTAAGTATGATGACAAAGGTCTTAATAGCATATTTTTTAACTTTGAATCTCATATCCATTTTTTTATTAGAATATTCAAAGCCTTTTGTTACTTTGTGATTTATTTATGCAAACACCACATCATGGACAGACAATATGACATCATACTTTTCGGTGCGACTGGTTTTACTGGCGCTTTGGTGGCAAAATACCTTGCAGAACATGCAAAGATGGAACATATTTCTTGGGCCATCGCAGGTAGAGACTCAGATAAACTGAATGAAATTAAGAGTATATTGACCACAAAACCCGATATAGTCATTGCTGATATAAAGAATGTCGATAGTTTGAATGTTATGGCTTCCAACTGTAAGATATTGATGAATACAGTAGGGCCATTCAATTGGTATGGCAAAAATGTGGTCAAGGCTTGTATAGACCATCATACGCACTACTTAGATATTACTGGAGAGCCATCATTTGTGGCAGATGTGTACAATTCTTATTTCCAAGAAGCAGAAAACCAAAAATCGTGTATCGTAAATTGTTGTGGATTTGATAGTATACCTGCTGATTTTGCAGCGTGGCTCACAGCCAAAAAACTACCCAAAGACGAACCAAAATCTCTGAAAGGTTACATACGCACCAATGCTACTTTTTCAGGTGGAACATTGACTACAGCAATTCAGGCACTTCATATGGAAGTGGAAAAAACATCTATCAAAACAAAAATAAAAAGACACAAAGATGCACCTAAGATACCTTTAAAAGTCCATTACAATAAAGAAATACAAGGTTGGGGTATACCAATGCCCGTCGTAGATCCGCACATTGTAAAACGAAGTGCTCATAGATTGTCAGACGATTATGGCGCAGCGGTTTCTTATGGTCAATTTTTTGTTAGATCGTCATTCGGGAAAGTAGTAAAAACAGTTTTCCCTATTGCGTCAGCTATGTTTTTGGTAAGATTTAAAAGTTTTCGCCAAAAAATGTTTGACAAATTTAAGCCAGGCACAGGACCAAGCGAAGCGAGAAGAGCAGAAAGCAAATTTGAAGTTATCTGTATTGGCAAGTCTACTACTTCTGAAGCTAGGACTATATTTTCAGGTGGCGATCCAGGGTATAATGAAACGGCAAAGATGTTTTCACAATCAGCTTTTACACTTATAGACCAAATGAAAACCAATACTATAAAATATGGTGTCCTAACTCCAGTGGAAGCCTTTGGGATGGACTTGGTCGTAAGACTAAGAAAAGAAGGCATTCGAATAGATTAGTTACTGATATCTGACATATATCTTGTCAATAATACTTGCCAAATCTCTATCTTTTTGGGTGACCTTATCTCCAGCATCGTGCGTCGATAGTTGAAAATCTATTTTATTATAAGTATTGGTCCACGTAGGATGATGGTTTATTTTTTCAGCATGGATAGCTACTTCGGTCATAAAAGCAAAAGCCTGCACAAAATCTTTAAAAGTCAGTGATGCTACCAATTTATTATTCTCTTCTTTCCAACTCATGTTATTCTATTTATTAAACTAACATTCAAAAGTCTAATGAGTTGCGAAGATGTTCCTACCTATTAAGATTGTCCATAGTTAGCTTCAATCCAATCGTTGCAAAATTTTTGACAGCTTCTCCAGCTTTGATAATCATCTTTTCGACATCATCTTTTTCGTGGACTTTCCACTTTCCTAGTACATAGTTTACTTGTTGACCAGGATAAAAGTCCTTGCCGATTCCCATACGAAGACGGACATAATTGTTATGACCAAATTTCTCTTGAATATCCTTAAGTCCGTTGTGTCCTCCATCACTTCCTTTGTCTCGAAGTCTCATTTTACCAAGGTCAAGATGTAGATCATCTACTATGACAAGCAAGTTTTCTGGCTGGATTTTATGTTTATCCATCCAATATTTTACAGCTTTTCCACTGAGATTCATAAAGGTAGAAGGTTTTAGTAATATCAATGTTCGGCCTTTATGTTTTATTTCTGTGAGATCGCCATGGGTATTCTGAGAAAATGAAACGCCTGCATCTTTCGCTAGATAATCTACTACATCAAATCCTATATTGTGTCTCGTATTTGTGTATTCTGAGCCAATATTTCCTAATCCTACTATGAGAAATTTCATGTGATCTGTTACAATTTTATTTGATGTAAATATGTTTTTTATCCATGCTAACATGGCGCAAAATTAGTCATTTTGAATAGAAATTTATGATTATTACATAAGATAAACACACTTTCTGGACATTCTAGATGACTTTGTAGATAATACACCTTACTTTTACACCCAATATTTCAACATCACAGATGAGCATTTATATTAAAGACGTTCTGGGTTTTGTTAAAAAAATGACTATCCGTCGTGCTGTAAATGCTTTGGGATTGATTACATCATTTTATTTGACGAAGTGGTTGCGCAAACCTATCCAATGGGGATTGCCCATGACAATATCCATCGAGCCTACGACTGCTTGTAATCTTAGGTGTCCAGAATGTCCATCAGGATTAAGGATTTTCAGTCGTGAAACGGGCAATCTTAAAGATGATTTTTTCAGATCAACTATTGATGATTTATATAAGGATCTTATTTACTTGATCTTTTATTTTCAAGGCGAACCATACATCAATCCTAAATTTCTTGAGATGGTAAAGTATGCTTCTGACAAAGGTATCTATACCATTACATCTACCAATGGACATTTTTTGAATGATGAGAATGCTCGTAAAACCATAGAATCTGGACTTGATAGAATGATTATATCTGTTGATGGCACTACTCAAGAAGTGTATGAAAACTACAGGAAAGAAGGCAAGTTGGAAACTGTACTCCAAGGTGCTCGCAATGTGGTTAAATGGAAAAAGGAACTCAAATCCAGTACACCACACATCATATTTCAGTTTTTGGTGGTAAAACCCAATGAACATCAGATCCCAGAAATCTATAAACTTGCCAAAGAAATCGGTGTAGACGAAGTAAAACTCAAAACGGCACAAGTTTATGATTACGAACAAGGAAATGATCTAATTCCTACCATCGATAAGTATTCGCGCTATAAACAGAAAGAAGATGGAACGTATATGGTAAAAAACGAACTACTTAACCATTGTTGGAAGCTTTGGCATGCTTGTGTCATTACATGGGACGGATTGGTCGTGCCTTGCTGTTTTGACAAAGATGCTACTCATAAACTAGGTGATCTTAAGCAATTGAAGTTTAGGGAAGTTTGGAAGGGAGACAGTTATCAAGCTTTCAGGACATCACTATTAAAAGGTAGAGATCAGATTGATATTTGTACCAATTGCACAGAAGGATGTAAGGTTTGGGCTTAAGCTTTTTCTATATTGAAATCCTTTATAATTAATCCATTTCCTACCCAAATACTTATGCGATAAGTGACAAATGAAAAGAACGGCGCAGCAAGTACATCAATTGAATAATGCACATGCTGTATCATAACCATCGAACCTACTAAAAAGCCAGAGAAAAATAATAAATTTTTTATCCGTCTTTGCTCCACAATTAGCCCAATTAGGATAAGATTTGCTGTGTGTCCTGAGAAGAACAAATCCTTTAATAAGACGTGACCTCCATAGAAAAGTGTTTCGATGACAGGGTCCGTAAGTGGAATGATATTAATAGGTGGTTCTAGGGGCAGCAGATAAAGCGTAAGTGCTCTGAAACAACAAATAACAATGGCTGCAATAAAAAAATAAACGGTAGTCGTAGGTTTTCTAAAAATATAAATTAATCCTAAAAATATAGGAACTAATGTAAATATACTTATGACCGTACTCAAGTCTATTGGATTAAACAATTTTAATATGGGATCATTAAAAACCATACCTGATCTAGTTTCATTCCATTCCATAAAACGAGTAAATACAAATACAAGACTCAGGCATAAAATTGCAAGAATTGAGAATAGAATTAACCTCGTTTTTGATGCAAAAAATGACTTCCAAGCGATCATTATGTGATATTTCCTTTTTAAAAGTCCACAAAGGTACATTATTTGGAAAAAAAAATTTAAAAATTTGTTTACAATTCCATCAAATAGTTATAACTTTGCACCCGCTAACGAAGCATTGACCCATGGTGTAATGGTAACACTCCGGTTTTTGGTACCGTCATTCTAGGTTCGAGTCCTAGTGGGTCAACATAATCCCTTGATAATTAATAGATTGTCAAGGGATTTTTGTTTTATGCCAAAACTGTAGTTTTACCCTCTTATATTTTACCTTAATCAGATATTCCAGTTCATTCTTTTATTTTATAAGGATAATTTAGAAACATTGATAAATTAAATTGTAAATTTGCCACATGGTATAAAAGTTGTTTATATTTATAACAAGAAAAATTAAATAGTAAGATTTTTGATTTTACTTGTATTTAGTATGACTTCTCAGATTTAGATAAATATTAATTTTTTTGATTTGCTGGAAATTTTCAGAAAAAATCTCTTCATAAATAATATATTGCTATTGCCATATATCTTTATATTGCGTTTAAATACATTATTAAACCCTATAGGATATAAACCGCATCAAGCCGAAAGCATTCTTATGGATTTGCTATATGAATTTATTCCTAATTCATTGATTCAAAACATAATAGCAAATATTCTGATTTTTATTCAGGTATTATTGATTAATCAGATATTTATCAAAAACAGGATTTCTAAGGAAATTACCTTATTCGCAGGTCTACTTTACATTTTATTTGTTTCCATTATATCCGAGAATAACTTACTTTCTCCTATTCTTATAGCAAACACCTTTATTATTATAGCATTAGCAAATCTGCTCAATACTTACAAACTTCCTAATGCAACAGTCTATATATTCAATACAGGATTTTTTATAGGCGTCGCTTCAGCTATATACACGCCCTATTTTGCTTTTATTTTATTCGGTATAATTGCACTGTTACTGCTGAGATCTTTCAAAATATTAGAGAAACTTCAGTTCTTTATTGGAATTTCATTGCCATACTTTTTTCTCTTTACTTATAAATATTGGAATGATATAAAGTTTGCTGATTTAGATTTTGTCAAAGAAATTTTCTTTAGATTTCCTGTGCTGAATAGTGATATTCTGTTTATTTTTTATGTTTCAGTAATATTCTTGTTTTTGTGTGTAGCCTTTGCTGTTTTTAATTATCCATCTTTTACGAGCAAAAAGAGTATTCAAAGCCAGAAAAAAATCGATATAATATATTGGTTTATGCTATTTACGTTAGTTTCATTTTTCATATTCAAGACGAATAGTACATTTCATTTGATTTCTCTTTCATTTCCTTTATCGATACTAATAGGTATTTATTTAAGTGATTCAAAGCGAATAATATTTAATGAGCTTGTACATATTTTTGTCATTGCATTGATTTTTATCACGCAGTTTAAATTGATTAACTTTTAAAATAATTACCTAACGTGGCGTTAATCTTTTATTAAAGCGATATGCATGGAAAGTTATAAAGTAAATAAATGGTTACTTTTGCAATCTATTTAGATTTTTATTTTTTCAATCGGTTATAATCTATCATAAATGTATTTATCAATTATATTTTCCACCATATTTTCAATATTTAATTTTTTTGGCGAAAAGGGAAGTCCAGTGACTTGGACATTTGAGACAAAAAAAGTTGACGATCATAATATTGAACTGATTGCCACAGCATCCATACAAAAGACATGGGTTTTGTATTCACAATTTACGGACGATAATGGTCCCATTCCTACATCTTTTGTGGTAAATAATATTGAAATGAAATTTGACGAAAAATCAAAAGCAATTAAAGAATTTGATAGCATGTTTGATGTAGAAGTAATCAAATTTAAAGAAAACGCA
>JBGSOH010000196.1:0-2747 GCA_041739205.1 Saprospiraceae bacterium | reverse complement strand
ATATATCTGCATACCTATAGTATATTCTTTGGCTTCTTCACCTTTATAGAGGAATGATGACCGATGTTTATTGACTATATTTTGGATAAATAGCATATCATAATCTTCATCATCAGGTCCTTTATATTGTGCATGTTCTTGGCCTTCTTCACCTACCGATATCCTGGCACCTGTAGTAATTTTGTATGTGGCCAGCCCATCATTAAAAGTGGGCTCAGACAATATTTCTATTTGGCTTGTGGTCACAGGTATCTTTACATTACCCTTGAAATAAAAGGTATGCTTTTGGTCCTGAAATAATCCAGATACAAATGATGATAGCACGGAAGGCAACAGAAAAGATAATTCGAGATATGAACTAGGAGCAGAGAACTTGATTCCCTCACTTGGGATAGCTTTAAAGGGATAACTACCCCATGGTCCGAAGGAAAATAATTTGAAGGACTTACCTTCATATACATACCCATGATCATGCAGCATAGTAGCCAATCTATCATCTGCCTTTGATATGGTCTGATATATCCATTGTTGGATAGCATATTGATAGTCCCACGGTATGATGATACCAGGTTTATGTTCCATTGTGATTTTTAGTCTCATATTGCACTTGTTTTGGGGTTTGATTCCACAAAGAAAAGACTACCGAGTCTCTACTTTGGAGAATCCATTATTAATTTTTTAAAAAAAGTGTAGATGCATTTATTTTATTTTTTAAATATTCTTTAAATCCATCATTACCTATTACCTTTGTTTCAGTCATCATACCTAGCACAAATCTACCTACTCCTTCATATCCACATACTTTAGAATGAAACACATAAGGGTACATATCATCTGTTCCAGATTGCAGATATTGCCCAGACATGAGAAACTCTTCAGTCAGCAGCGCAGCAGCTCTTCTGGACAATGATAAGGTTACCTCATAGTCCATATTTCCTGCAAATCCAAATGCATCTACCATAGGCAGATTTTGAGGTATCGAGCCATAATGCTTATCAGATGCTAATGTAATATCCTTCATTCTAGAGACCTTAAATAGCTGAGCTTGACCTTTCTCAAAATCAAAAGCAGTAAAGGTCATTCTCATTTCATCAAAATAAAGTGGCAATACATGTCTATCTCTTAACTTTGAGCCAGGAGTGGTAGATTGATAATCCTTTAAGATCACCACAATTTTTTGTGCTATCGATTCTACCAGCACTTTAACAATATGAAGCTGCTTCATCATTTTAAAATTGGCAGCATCAGGATACACCTGTGATTTAAGTTTTTGTAAAATACTTTGAATTACAATAGGGCTAGTCCCAGCTTCTTTTACTAGACCGATGATCAACTTCTTCTCATGGTCATCCAGATGGTAAGCATAGTCACTACTGTATGTAATTTGATACCTATGTAGATCATCTTTTGCAACATCATATCCTAAGGCTTCTATGATATGCAAGTCTTTATATACTGTCTTTGTGCTGACATCAATGATTTGAGCCAGTCTTTCCACCGTCTTAGGGGGAAACTCACTCAAACTTTGTAGAAGTTTAAATATCCTCACCACCTCTATTGGTACATCCCCTGTCATAGATAGATATTTTTGCGTTTTATTTTGAATATTGCACCCATGAATTATAGAATTACATAAAATAAATTTCTTAAGTTGATAAAAATAGATCAAGAAAAACTGGTGCAAAGTTTTAAAAGATACTATCAAGGGCTAAGGTAAACAATCAATTCAAAGTTTTATGAATAATTTGATTTTTTATTTTCAAACTCATATAAACCTTTACTAAGACAGCTATTTCAAAAACTATTAGGTTCTAAAAGGCCAAAGATCACAAATCTTTAGAATATTAAAATACGTAAAAATACCTACTTACTAGGTAAGTATAAATACGTTAATTGTCGAAATCTCAAAACTCTAAGTACACCATTATTCAGTTTCCGACCGAAATCACGTTCAAAAAAAAGCAATTTCGGACATTCAGAAAGAACTTTTGGATGTACAAAGAGGGGGTATAGGGAGTGTAGGATGCTTTGTGTAAACTCCCCTTTTCTTGCTCGGTTTCGATATAAAAAATGTCGTATAATTCTTATTCCAATATCATTTGTAGTTATAATATTACATAAAGTGATTAATTGTCATTACATATTATAGAAAGTATGCATGTTAATTTTGCGATGTATTTGCTAATGACCTTTTTTAGTGTCTTTTTTTCAATGTAATTTGGATTAAAGGATTACAAATATTTAAGAATAAGATAATATAGGTCCCTAGTTAAAAAAGTTTTAAAGTCATTTTAAAAACTAGAAGTAATATAAATCTATAAGCAATTACCTCTTTGAAGTAATACTAGTTTTTTAGAAGATAAATAAACAACTTAAGACTGTTTCAAAAAACAAAACAAAATTAACGCTTTCATAATTGAGGGGCCTTCGTATCCTACGGAGACCCTTTTTTGGAATAACATATATTTAGGTAACCAAAATCCTACCGCCCCGCCAACTGGTCAAGGCATTATTGATAAAGGTATTCTCATCGGTCTTGGCAAGAATGTTAATACTGATTGATGTAAATATCATCCTTTTTTTACAACAAACCAATCATTTTTGCATTTCTCCGTCGTTAATGTCCTTTTTTACGCTTAATTTTGTCCCATGATCAACGACAATTTAAGGCCTATCACTGATTGGCTGCCTATAACAAAAAAAGAAGTAGAAGCCCGTGGATGGGATCAACTTGATGTAATATTGAT
>JBGSOH010000189.1:0-2599 GCA_041739205.1 Saprospiraceae bacterium | reverse complement strand
ACTTCCGTAGGTTGCTTAGCAACTGCTATTGCGGCGAATTCAATAAGTGATGCCATTGCTAAATAGCCTGTTGCGTCGGTTGCAGAAAGTACTTTTTTGACGCCATCTTTATTGATGTATGCAAAAGGATGTTCGGATTCTGGTAGACCGCTAGATATAACATGCCTAATACTTGTTCGAAGTGCAATGGCAACAACGCTATACGGAGAAACGGCGCCGTAGTCTCGTTGAAGTTCACTAATTGGTCGTGGCTGATCAATGCTGGCTAAAGGGTCTCTGTCGGGAGATGCGGTACATAATAAGCCGGTATAACTAACGATGCCTGTATATTCTAAAGGCAACATTGTAATGTCGCCAAAGTTGTTTATAGGTTTGTTTGTTGCAGCTTTATGGGTTTTACCAAGTTTATACAATAAGGAACAATATAATATTTGGCTGAAATTGAAATAAAAGGCTGAGATTCGTGTTATCTGTGATCAGAAATGTTTTCTCGCTGAACTTGTGCCATTAAAGATGTATCTATTAGATTTCGCAGAACAACGCAGAACTATGAAACCTTACACCAACTCGCCCTCAGTCGAAGTAATAATTAACATTTGAAACTTATTTCTTTTTCTGTATGTTTACAAAGACAAAGCAAAAATAAAATGCAAATCGTTCTAGAAAGCCCTTATGATGAATATATCGCCAAACTCATAGAGAATGGTGAATTTCAAAGTGCTGAACAGGTCGTTCAATATGCATTGAATGAAAAATTTCAGTTTGACCAGTGGGATCATCAAACTATTTCATTGATCGAAGAAGGATTAATAGATGTGGAAGAAGGAAAATTAATAGAAATTACTGATGACTATAAAACTGAAGTGATGGAAGGTGCAAGAAAAAAGTACCTGAATAATGAATTTATCCCATCATATATAACGACCTGATAAACTAATAATTAAATATTACTTTAAACTATCTTTTATACAACGCACTCCTAATTTCCACCAATAATCGCTCTACCAATTTATGATCTGGTGCTTCAGGAAGTAGGCAGTTACTAAAATTTTGATCAATCTTGTTCATCAAAATATCTCCAAGGTCCATTAAGGCTTGAAACTCCATCTCGCCACTTTTTATCGGTAACAATTCGTCTCTATTACTTCGCCATACATTGATTTTTTGATCTGCAATGATTTCATTGGCCATTTGCAAAAGTCGAATGGTATGCACCATGTTTTTGGAATCATAGTTTTTACCATGCGCAAGATTATTCTGATATCTCGTATCATTTCTCTTCTCAATCCAGTCCCAATATTCTCTGTACTCTTTGCAATACACAGAATAAGATTCTAGGTTACAAAAAAGATATGAACGTGGAATTTCATCTTTAGGTATAGAACTAAGACTTACGTCATTTGACAGTTCATCAGATATTATGCCTTTATAGGAGAAAAGATTATTTTTGTCATAATACAAAGCGTAAATCCCTTTTGTATTGGGAATTTTCGATAATCCGCACATTTCCTGATTGAATCCATTTGCGTCCAACCACTTTGTCACCGGCACAGAACCATTATCATGAATTACAAAGCAAAAATCCAATAATGTTTTCCTTTTCTCGTCCATCGGATTATTGATTTTTTTCTTCAGACCTCTTGCTTTTTTGATTTGGCTGATGGCATAATTGGCAAATGTATCCTTACACAACTTTGATAAAAACATTTCTTGTGTTAGTACATCAAGAATGGGATTTTTATACAAGATACAATTGGTCGGCGTTGCAAGTAATTCAAGAATATTGGGATTATTTTTTAGCAACAACTCTACATATCTTCCTAACTCATAAAATACTATATCATTGGTATCATTTGATATTTGTGGTATATATTCCAAACCAAAATACTGGTCTTTGGGCAAGTAGAAAACACCTTTGATATCCGTATCCGAAGATGCCGTATCCAAATTATAGGCTCTACTGCCGCTGATACACTCCATAAGAATGCATCCAGTTTTTCTTAATTGGTCAATGGTCATATTTCTCTATGGTGTTTCTTAAAAATTTATCCAACGTTTGATGACCAAAACTGCGATCTTCCATACTCCTGGCTTCCGCTTCTAGAACTTGCATCGTTTCTTGCATATAGCTCAAAAATACTTCTGGCGTTTTAAATTCCATTCCTTCAGCAGCATTTGACTTCATGGTGATCAAATCTTTGAGCATAACATCAAGTTCTAATGGAAGTAATTGAGACAATGGTTCGATATTCATAGGTGGAATGGTGTGATATTTTTGTGTCCATAATGCAGCAAGTACTGGTCTGATGACGTAAAAAAACTTTTTAACACTCAGATTACCTTCTTGATTTGTTTTGGACAAAGCACCTTTAGCGATACCAAGATAGTGAAATATCAAAGCTTTTGGATTGAAATATTCCTGACACAAAGTCCACAAGTGTTCTCTAAAACCAGCTTCTTCTCTATAAATTATGGGCGATTGTAACCATTCAAAAGGAGAAGCATTGCACTTACGGACAAGACGTAAAGTCTTCTGTAAGTCCCATCCCGAAATATCGAGCACATCATCAATAGGATAACCGATCTGACCATCACTTTC
>JBGSOH010000312.1:0-2884 GCA_041739205.1 Saprospiraceae bacterium | reverse complement strand
GTTTTTGTTGTGAACTAAGTCGATGATAAGCGTTTTTATTTTGTCTATAGTTCTACTTTTTTTATCATCGATGATTTCAAAACCGAATAATTTAAGATGTGTAGCAATGTCATTTTTTGTTTGTTCAGAGATCGTTTCTACCACTTCTACTTCGCCTAAATCAACAATAGTGGTGTGAAGTCCGAACTTTTCCAATTCAGACTTCACGACCATTTTACAGCGGCTACACACCATATTTTTGATGTATAACTTCATTATTTTATAGTTTGCACTATTTTGCCACAACTCAACATTTGAGCACCATAATAAGGATTTTTTATAACATTTTCTTTACTCAACCAATCGGCTCCTTTACCATCATTTGCCATGGGACAATGTTGTAAATAGGTAGGTGTATTTTGTTTCGAAACCTTGATCAAGTCAAATATATTTTTAGAAAGTGTGATAAAATGAGCTCTTTGTAACGATATATCTTTTGTGTCAGCTATTTTTTGAACATCATCTTTTAATCCTTTTTCTACATTTGTCCACACACCTTTTTCATCTGTCGAGAGTTGTTCTATTTTTATTGCTTGGATACCTAATAGTAATTTTTGTGCTTTTACTGTCGCTACGTTTTCATCTGTTTTTACCAATGCATCTTTTACTGCAAAATAATTGTCAAACACATCGTTTAGTGGCGCTACTTTTTGTACTGCCTTTGTGGTTTCAGCTAGTTTGTGATCCACATGATTTATTGTCATTTGTGCTTTTGTAGTATCTTCATTATTTTCTGACATTTTTTCTAATAAAGGAGTCGCCCTTTCATATTGACAGCAACCAGGGAGATTTGCATATTCATCATTAGGTGCGAGAAACTTTTCACTGTCATATCCACTTAAGGCAATTCGTTTTAAGATTTCATCTTGATTCGTTTTTATAGTGTCATAAGTGATTGTAGCCATTTGGTTGTCTTTGTTCCAATCCACATTGGCTACTTTTTTTAAGTTTCCTGCTTTTTCTATCGTAGTTTCGCACATACCACAATTACCGAATATCTTTACATTTTCGGTTTTAGCGTTTTTGATTTGTGCTTGGCACGCTGTAAAGGATAAAATAGGAGTTATTAAAATCATCCAAAATTTCCACTTTGATACTGTCATTTTATATTGTTATTTTAATTATTTAGATATATCTATTTCTCAAGCAATTTTGTCACGATTTTTGCACCTTGCAGGCAAAAATAGCGCCAAAATCGAATTCGTTTTCCTTACATACCACGGATTTACATCCGTGGTTACTAATATTAAACCCCTTTGGGGTTATAGATGGATTATTATTAAAATGCAAAATTCGGCATAAATACCATTAGGACAGTTACAGTTTTTTGGGTATAATTTGTACAATTTATGCAAACCCTACATTTTTAAAGATAGCATCAAATCTATTTTGCATAATCGGGATTGGTTAAAAAGTTCTGATCAGAAAGTGTTTTAAGGAAATTGACAAGATCTGATTTATCTTCTTCATTCAAAATTAGACCTTTTGCAATGGTCGGCAATATCAAGGGAGAAACCGTAGAAGACATCTTTACGCCTGAATTATAATGCTCCACCACTTCTTCCAAAGTCTTAAATCTGCCATCATGCATATAGGGTGCAGTTCGGGCTATAATTCTGAGTGATGGTATCAAAAAAGTAGCTCTGTCTGCCGCCAAGTTACTGACCTTTTCTCTACCGATATCTTTGAAGTTTGCATCCGTGTCTAAGCCATTATTCATAAATTCTCCATTTTCGAAATTCGGACCACTATGGCAATGCGCACAATCAGCTCCTGATAACTCAGGGAAAAATGGATTATACTCTGCGAAAAATAACTTCCTACCACGCTCTTCACTTTCCGTAAGAGATAGTTTGCTCGCAAGAAATTGGTCATATTTCGAATCAAAGGAAACAATGGACACCATGAATTGCTCAAGTGCCAGACTCAGCTTGGTACTATTGATATCAGATGTGCCAAATGCTCTTACAAATTGATCTGTATATTTTTTATCTGCACTCAGTTTTGAAACTACATTATCCAATGTTTCGTGCATTTCTACGGGATCTTGTATAGGCAAAAGTGATTGCTCTCTCAAGGTAGCTGCTCTTCCATCCCAAAAGAAACCTGTCTTATGCCATGCAAGGTTAAAGATGGGCATAGCTTGTCGATTCCCTAATAATCCATCTACACCTTTCGAAAATTGGTTTTTATCTGAGAATCCATCACTTTGTACATGACAACTTGCACATGATTGTCTACCATCTTTAGAAAGTGCCTTTTCATAAAATAGCATTTTCCCAAGTTTAATCCCTTCGATGGTCAATACATTATCTGTAGGAAGCTCAGGATCACCAAAGTTTTCAGGAAATGTGAAGGAATATGGAGTTGCATCATACACTGCTACTACTTCGTCATCTGGTGCACAGGATATAAGTATCAAGATTACTGAGAGTAAAGTGAGACTGATTATTTTATACATATTTCTTTTAATTTACTTTCTCAAATATGGGTTGGATAATAATGTATAATCATCTAGTGTATGTAAAAACGCAACCAATGCTGTCTTTTCATTGTCTGACAATCCTAATGGCCTGATCAAGTTGCTTTTGTGTAAATGAGATCTTCCTCCGCTATTATAATGGTCTACAACTTCTGCCAAAGTTGCTATCGAACCATCATGCATGTATGGTGCGGTAAATCCGATATTTCTAAGACTTGGTGTTTTGAACAAAGCGAAATCTGATTCTTTTTGGGTCAATCTAAATCTACCTGAGTTCATGTAGATTTCATACAAACCATTATTTTTGAATTCATAATTTGTAAAATTAAAACCACCATGGCATTGACTACAATTGGTTCTTTC
>JBGSOH010000038.1:0-5157 GCA_041739205.1 Saprospiraceae bacterium | reverse complement strand
TATCGCAGCATAAACTAGAAGTGACCTTGACTCCAGTAGATAAACCTGAAGAGAAAATCATCACTTGGGTCAATAATACCCATGAAAAATATTTTGAATATAGGAAAATGGTTGATTTGTCTACATATCCAGCTGGAACTAATTTTTTATTACAACTAAAAACGTGTTCTGATCATGATTGTGTAAACTTCTTAGCCAGAGAATTTACTTTCAGTAATTAAATCTACTATCCAAACAAATATTCAATAAAGCTTGAGAAAGGATTACCCTCATGGTAGTTACTGTCATTATATCTGTGCACTATTATTTTGAAAAAGTCTAACTCTTCATCGTCGGCTTTAATTTCTATGTGTACATTTCCAAACAGCTGTTCAACTTTGCCTTCTCGTCTTGGTAGTTTGACAGAAGGTTTCATGTATAGAATATGACTTGTGATGTATTCATTATGGCTTTTTATCTCCGCTAGATTTAATATGTAACCTAATTCCTTGAGCTTCTCAAAAACTAATACTTGTAATAAAAAAACATCCTTAAGTCCAATATCATCGGGTAAAGTGTGGAAAACTAAAGCTCCAGATGTACCTTTAAAATCAAATTTGACGTGCTCATCTCTATGAAAAGCTGGATCAAAGGTTGATTTAAATCCGTCCAAAATTTTGCCCATAAAATCTGCTGCCTTGTCGCTGGATTTCCATTCAAAGTATTCAGAAGAATTTAGTACTGGTTTTATGTCGTACACCTTACTTTCCGTACCATATCTTGTGATAAACTTCAATCTTTCATTTTTTAGTCACCACAAAACGGAATATTGACGCTATTGTTTTGGATTTACTTCGGTTTCGTCACTTTTTGTTCCTTTTATACTATCCATTGCTTCTAAAGTCTTATCCCAAAATCCTTGAAACACCGGTTTTAATGATGTGAAAACCTTTTTACCTTTTTCTGGTAATGGTTCTAAGGCTGAATAAGTTATTGACGCCGCTTTGGTTTCAGGACTTAATACCTGAATACTGCTCAATAACCAAAGGAAAAGACTCATTAAATATGCAAAAAACATGGCTTGCAAAGCGCCTCCCGCAAGTTTATTGACAAAGTTGATATTCACAGCAGAAAGAAGGTCTTCTAGTTTTTTGCCTACAAATCTGATTAAAGCCATCACCCCGATGAACGTTAGGACAATTCCAAGTAAAAACGAAATGGCTGGAGACATCTTTATGATTCCCCCTATGATATTTATTATGATTGGTGACAGTTTCAATGCAGCTACGATGCCTATAATCAATGAGAGGGTATCAAAAACTGTTTTTATTAAACCACGACTGTACCCCAAATAAAATCCGAGTGTAACAACTATAGCAACAATGACATCTAACATCATATTTTTATATTTTTGGCAATGATATGAAAAATCTATATCTAATGAGACGTATATTATACTAAAAGTATCAATTTAATAGACAAAGATTCCATTATAAAACGTAAACCTAATTCGGTTTTATGCAAAATCACGATATTCTTTTACGACAGGACGATCAAAATAATAAAAATAACATGCTAAAATCATTGATATTATCAAATAGGTCATCACATTTAAAGTTCCAAAAGGTATCACTTCGTCTATGCCAAACCAAGTCATATCATGTTTCCAAATCAAGAAAAATCCGAAAATAGTTTTTATGACTTCAGCAGGAATAGACATCCAACTACCATCCATCAAACTTGTAAATGAAAAGATAGTAACAAATATAAATATACCATAAAGCAAAATACTACTATAACCAAACTCTCCAATATTATTGAATAAGTACATCATCAAAACCAGAGAAATGATAAACTGTAGTACCATCCACACATTCATAAACATTGATGCAGAAGTATCATATTTAGGCCTGTGGTGGATATCAGTGGTATATTGGATTGGGTATTTGGCAGCTACATCCGCAGGACGCCAACCCGTAGGCATAACCCAGATACGTAGTTTGTCATACCATGAGTTCGTACGCCAAGCGTCTTTATATAGTTGCCACAAATGCAGAAAATTTATTAACCATGGATTCCATGTTTTTACTGGTTTGCTTACACCAAAAACAGCCACTTCTTCTTTTAATTCAGGTTGAAAAGTTCCGAAAAGCTTATCCCAAATAATAAATATCTGACTATAGTTTTTGTCCATGTAGATTGGATTGATGGCATGGTGGACTCTGTGATGTGAAGGCGTAACTAAGATATACTCTAAAATCCCCATTTTGTCAATCAAACGGGTATGATACCAAAACTGAGCAAAAAGATGTAACGGAGCTACAACAGCTACAACACTAGTAGGTACTCCAAGGAGCGCCATAGGTAGAAATAGTATGGTAAATACTGCAAATACTTCAGACACAGATTGTCTTAATGCACATGCAAGATTATACTCTTCGCTACTGTGGTGGATGATGTGTCTATTCCAAAACAAATTGATCTCATGTGAAAATCTGTGTGACCAATATCCTGCAAAATCCAACCCAATAAACGCTAATAAATATAATACCCAAGTTGCATTTATAGAAAATATGGCTAAATGTTCGACCAACCACTTATAACTGATAATGGCAATACTTAAACCCAAAATATCCTTCAATACATTGGTGACTCCTGAACTAAGACTTGAGATAGTATCAAATAATCTATTGACTTTCAAGTGCATAAAGCAGCTTGCTCCATATTCTATAGCTATCAATACAATAAAAAATGGAATAGCATAGTTTAAGATTTGAGCATATTCTTGCATAAAGATATTAGATTTTTATAAATTTTAATGTTGGTTGGCTGTCTACTTTTATAAAATACATTCCGCTCTCTAAATGATCAATTTGGATTTGGTTTTCTCCAGAATTAAGTTTTGTTTGAAGAGACAATTGTCCTTGTAAATTATACAGTTTCATATTTTGTTCATCAGTGGAATGGCGGACATTCAAATAATCAGATGCAGGGTTATTTAGTATAACGGTCTGATTTTCAATATTACTAATAAGCACATTTGAAATGTCTTCAAGAGAATATCTATTAAAAAACTCCCAAATAGTGGCACTTGCGTTAAAATCTTGACTGGTGGGACCATTAGAAATGCTTGCACCAGGCCAAGTATGTCCACCACCTATGACTTTATAGTGTACTACTTCTTTATTATTTTTACAATTGATATAAGTATGTTTTTCTGAAGTTGTATTGTCAGTAGTATTGATGTTTGGTATCATTTCTATTTGTGGAGCAACGTCACATTCGTTTTTATCTTGCCAAAATTTTAATATTTCTGGAATAGCTGTAGAAATAAAAGGAGTTCCATTGTAAGCCACCGTATTATCTGCTGTTCCATGGATTTCCATGATAGGGACTAAGTTGTCAGGGTTGCATTGTGCTGGTGCTCCAGGCACCATACTTCCCGTTACTGAAGCAATAGCAGCTATTTTGTTGCTTAATTCGCAAGCAAGTTTATAACTCATAAACCCACCATTTGACATGCCACAAGCATACACTTTGTTTTGATTAAACCCGTACTTACTTATTAAGTCATCTATTAAAAGACTTATAAAACCAACATCATCTGCATTACTTCCGAAAGCCCATCCAACATTCCAAGCATTACCTACACCATTTGGGTAACAAACGGCAAATCGTTCAACATCTGCTATGGCATTCATTCCAGAATATAATTCTTGTTGGATCGCATTTGATGTAAAACCATGCATATTAAATACAAGCGGAATTTTTTCAGCAACGCTGTGGTCTTTTGGAAGTCTAAGTCTGTAATTACGATTTACGCCGTTGTGCATAAAATTTCCCGTTAAGGTAGTCTGACCAGCAACATCGGACATTATAAATACTAAAAGTAAAATAATGGGTAATATTCTCAATCCAAAATTTTGTTTAAACATGGCTGTTATTTTATCTTAAAACCCAAAGTTACAAGATTTTTATAATCTCATAGATATGAAAGCGTAAAATTCTATCAGTTTGTAAAATAGTAATAAACTGCATGTAAAATATGTCTTACAGATGACCTATTTAAAAAAATGTACACTTTAGTTCCTTGTAATTTGATTTTAAATTTTAGTTTTGATTTTTTAAATGACTTTTCGACATACAAAGTAATATTTTAAATTTTTAAAATTTCCAGATGAAAGTTTGTGCATCCTATGTAGTGCTTATTTTAGTAATATTTTTATTACCCAACTCACTCAGCAGTCAAGAGTATCTAAAGATGATTGATGCTGGTAATTATGCTGTAAAAGATATACAGAAAAGTGCTGAATCATTTTTTGAAGGAAAAGATAAAGGACGCGGATCTGGGTACAAACAATATAAGCGATGGGAATATAAGGCACTAAGAATGATGGATGATAACGGATATCTAAAACCCGAAGAAGAATATATTAGAGAATGGGAAAAGCTGAATGCTTCCATCAATGAAAAGGCAAATAAATTTAGAAACAACAATGACTTTTGGGAAGAAATGGGACCTACTTCTTGGTTTGCAAGTACAAGTTGGAATCCTGGTGTAGGTAGGCTTACTGGTTTTTCTATCGATGAAAGCGATGAGAATCATATGATAGCTGGTGCAGAATCTGGAGGTGTATGGAAAAGTCTTGACGGCGGAAAAACATGGGCACCACTTTTGGATTATTTTTCAAATATGTATGTAAACGCCGTGGTCATTGACCAAAATGAACCTACAACTTATTATTTTGGATCTACACAAGGAAGAATTTATAAGTCTATAGATGCTGGTGATACTTGGACACAATTGGCATCCACTGGTAGTTCTAGCATCCGTAAAATTTTATTACACCCAGAAGACTCTAAAATCATGTTTGCATGTAGTCAAAATGCTGGTGTATACAGAAGTCAAAATGGTGGTGTGAATTGGACAAAAGTCATTAGTGATGATACAGGTTATGATGTGGAGTTCAAACCAGGTGACTACAAGACTATGTATGCTGTAGGAAATAATTTTTTCAAGTCAACGGATGGTGGCATTAGTTTTGAGCAAAAAAC
This sequence comes from Saprospiraceae bacterium, assembly GCA_041739205.1. Taxonomy (GTDB): domain Bacteria; phylum Bacteroidota; class Bacteroidia; order Chitinophagales; family Saprospiraceae; genus OLB9. The sequence goes on along the minus strand of JBGSOH010000038.1, from coordinate 123 downwards.
GAGTGGTGAAGGTAGTCCTAAATTATTAACCATAAATACACCTTCTAGTCTGCAAGGAAGTTATGATGCAGTGGATAATAACTTTACTTCTGGCAAAGTACCTGTACCTACATTTCCAGAAAG
>JBGSOH010000035.1:0-2892 GCA_041739205.1 Saprospiraceae bacterium | reverse complement strand
GTCAATCTATGTGGCAAATTTACTTTCTCAGCTTTAGAAAAATCAGGAATGGTAAATGAAAGCAAGGTCTCATCTTTTGCACCATATACATACGACCACTCTTTAGAAAACTGTCCAATAGTTATGGTCGTAAAAAACAAGATAAACACCAAACCCAAAGAAAATCGAAGTGCGTTTGCCATTAGAATATTGTATTGATATGTTCTTCTGCCCATCCTAGACTTCCCGTCATCCCTTTGCCACCGATGGCCGTCACGATGTGAATTCTTTCATCTATGGTATGATGATAAATTTCACCAGATTTTCGCTGGCTGTAGCAACCTATCCAAGTCCGAGCGATTTTATAATCTAAGTCCATAATTTTAGCAGCAGCATCGACCATAAAACTATTGACCACTTCGTTTGTCTCGAAAAGACGCAGGTCATCTCTTTGGTTGATATCTGCATATTCATGACTGTCTCCCAAGATGACAGATCCTTCAGCAGTTTGTTTGAATAGGATATGGACACCAAATCTTCGTTGGAAATCTTGTTCATTTTCTCTAGACTTTATCGCTTGGTATGAAGGACATTCCTGAAAACTTTCGTATCGTCTGATAGTCCATCCTGTAAGTATTGAACCAAGAATTTTTAGCTTTTCTTTTTGTGGAACAGTTTCCATCATTTGTAATTTTACCAAAGTGATATCTGTCTCTGCAAAAAGCTCAGGAAATAAAGTAGAAAACTCATCACCATTACAAAGAACCAATTGGTCAGCGAGCCACTTATCTCCTTGATGGTCAAAGGCTATCACTTCATTTGCATTAGTATAGATGTCGATGATTGTCCTATTGTAGGCTACATCAAGACCAAGATTTTTGATAAGAAATAAGGTAAGAGCAGGGATGGTTTTTTGTGAGTCTGCATTGATTTCTTCTGAAAAAAACAAGGCTGCTTTACAATACTCTTTTGACAGATTTGGATATCGGGAAATGCATTCTTCCGCAGTTAGTAAATGTGATGGATAATCATTGGATTGATTAATTTGATGCAATTCTTCTAGAAGTTGAATTTCTTCATCATCAGAAGCAATATAGATGCTTCCTTCATGTCGGATAGCAATGTCGGCTTGACTAGCAATATCTAAATAATGCTTGACGGATGAACGTCCATAACCTTGCCAAGTAGCTGAAAATCCTGATGGCACGATTTGTCCAAAATTACGAATGCTTGCTCCCATAGCTTGACTATTTTTTTCTAGTAGCAATACTTTTTTCTTTTTCAATAGTGCGTGGTAAGCGTGCGAAAGTCCTAAGATGCCACCACCGACAATGATCAAATCATATTTTTGCATACTGTTCATATACATGGATTTCTTTTGATGAAGTAAGTTCTGAAGAAGATTTATATTTACGATTGACTACAAAATAAGTCAATACAATCAAGCCAACACAAAGTGTACCTGCCACTACACTCAAAGTCACATAAAACGACAACCACGAGATATCCGCATTGCCAAAATTTTTGAACAACATGATGACTACACTTCCAAGGTATCCGAATGCATCTGCCATATACATAAGAAAACCTACATTGCCCGTTATCCTAAAAGCAGCGATAAATCGGTCGAAGATCAAACCATTATAAATGATGTAGGGAATGAATAATCCGCATCCTGAAAAGACCATCCACCACATTGGTGAAATGCTGCCTATTGAAAATAATATCGTTGTGACAAGCAAAATAAGCGCACCTGAAAGTGTAAGTAGCATATTGATATTTAATGCTTTACGATTGTCTTTGATCAAAAACATCAAGCCCAAAATCAACAAAATAAGGATGGTAGCTGGAATCTCTGTGGTAGTATAAATAGAAGTATTTTGGCTGAAGCCCAACTCATTCCATATCTCTACTCCAAAATTGTCTCTAATATCTCGTATCATTGTAAGTGTGATATAAATGACGACAAAAAGTATTAAAATAGGTCTATAGTTTTTGATGAGTTCTTTTCGCTGATGGGCATCCATGGCTTGTCTCGGAGCGCGAAGTCTGATGTCTTCACTATCAGGTGCTGGAATACAGGACAACATCCAGACAGAAATCAACATGATAGGGAAAAATATCAATCCTATGACGGCAGGCATTGATGTCTCGGTGATGCCAGATTGAATCAAATACTGACCTATTGACTTGGCTACACCTGATGACAATATAAAATTTGCACTCAAGATGACGGTCAATATTTCTGTGATCTTACGACCTTCGAGATATTGAAATACGATGCCCCAAATCAATCCTAGTGGCAGTCCATTAAGAAAAAGCCACACTAAACCATAAGGATATGGTGTCCACATGAATGCTAAGAGCGCTGCAAATGAAAAGCTAATCAAACCTACAAAATAGAGATTCCTCTTACTTCCATCCAAACCAGAAATAAATCGAATTCCTATGAATTTTGAAATAGCATAACCTATTACTTGAGCAATGACAAGCAGTATTTTGTAATCCATGTCCCACAGTGTCCAATCGTCATATGTTGCTGCTGTGAATGGTTTGCGATACATATACATACAAAAATAAGAAACAAAAGCAGCTGTGCTAGCCCAAAGTGTCAGGTAAAGCGGATACCTACCCAACCAATGTTCTACTTGGATTCTGAGTTTCAAAATGTATTATTGGTTGCTTCGATTATGGGAATCAATTCACGTAAATTGTCTATGATGAAATCGGGATTTTCTTCTTCGATTTGATCTTTTGTCTGTGCGCCTGTGGTGATGCCGATACTGTATTTCACCTTGGCATTTTTACCTTCAAGGATGTCGATGGCAGAGTCTCCTACTTTGATACATTCCCATGGTTTTATATTGAAATGTCCAAGTGCGTATATGATCATATCTGGCGCAGGACGGCTGT
>JBGSOH010000108.1:0-2627 GCA_041739205.1 Saprospiraceae bacterium | reverse complement strand
ATCATTTTGTTAACCTACCCGCCCAAGAGTACTATTTTATGCAAAATTTAAAAAATAGCACTTTTCAGAGGGGACTCATTTATAAAAACCTAAAATATCCACAGCTTGCTAGAGAAAATGGCATACAAGGGTCAGTTGTCTTACAATTTGTAATCGCAAAGGATGGATACATCGATGATATAAAAATTGTTAGGGACATTGGAGCGGGATGTGGTGATGCAGCTGCATCTGCTGTAGATAGTATGAATGATATGCCTGAAAGATGGATTCCTGGTACACAACGCGGTAGAAAAGTTAGAGTACTATATACTTTTCCTGTTAAGTTTAGACTTGAATGATAATAAACATATTTTGAATTTCATTTTGCTATAACATACTTTGAAAAAAGTATTTATTAGTCATTTTCAAAAAAACAAATTGAACGTTAATTAGGGTCTGCTCAGAAACTACAAATATAGAAAAAGCTGTATATTAGCGTTCAAAAGAGAAAGTTGATGTAAGGAAAACAGAATAGAAGCAAAAGAAAGCCTGCACTAGTGAATGTGTATCCTAATCCCACCGTAAGAATATTAAATATTAATGTAACCGAAGAATTAAATATCTATATTTATAATATTTCAGGAATGGAATTAGCTAGGTTTAATTCTTTGGATAAAAATATAGACATTTCATCTTTTGAAAGTGGAGTTTACTTTTTGAAAATATTTAATTCAGAAGGTTCTTTTTCAGTAAAGAAAATAATTAAGCTTTAGAAAACCAATTGCGCCACTTATTCGAAAAATCGACCAGTTAATATATTTGAGTTTTTAATATAGAAATCACACATTATTTTTGTGGTGTCATGACGAAATCTTTTTTTCTTATTTATTCACCTAATTTTAAACATTAAAAAATGAAAATGTATAATTTATTTTATTTCTCTTTATTCTTGCTTTTTACATCTTGTGGCAAGTCTATTTTTGTTTCAAAAACAACCCAATTAGACAACTTTCAAATTGGTACAGTGAAGGATGCAACAATAACGACTTCAAACGATTTCGTCCGAAATGGTTTTGATAAAACATTTCCAAAAGTTTTTACATCTAATCAAAATTTAATAGATACATTCATAAACAGTATTCATACTGGATTAAAAAAGTTAAATAGGCTCGATAATGTTATTTTGGATAACTCAAAAGATTGGGAAGGTTTTGGGAATCGCATGAATACATCATCATTTGATTCGTCATTTGATAAATGCAAAACTAAATATTTGATCAATTTAAGCAAGATTAACATAAATGAAGTTTCTGAAAATGATTTAGTACGAGATCACAAAGGTAACACCACTCAACAATCTAAATCGTATGCTGTCATGACAGCTCAAGTTCAAATATATGAAGTTACTTCAAAGAAGCTACTTCTTGAGTTTACATCAACTGGAAGGTCTCAAATTACATTGTTTCAATATTCTAAAGCACTAAAAGGCGCGTATCAGAAATGTGTTGATAGGATTATCAAATATTTTGAATTTGGAGATGCTGGATATTAATTTACATCATTTAATTTTTAAGTTGTTTTGAAAATCCTTCATTTAAATAATTTGGAAATTATTTCTTCTTCTCCCATCCACTCAGCCATCATAGGTCTTGCCATAGGAGACGCATTGGGTGTGCCGGTAGAGTTTAAATCAAGAGCATACCTGGATAAAAACCTTATTACCAATATGATAGGATTTGGAACCCATCATCAACCTCCGGGCACTTGGTCGGACGATACATCGCTTACCTTACGCTTAATCGATGCACTTACAGAAGAAAAATTCTCGTTGGGAAAAGTGAGTGAAAAATTTATCCATTGGATTCAATTTGGTCTTTGGACAGCGAGGGGGATGACTTTGATGTTGGGATTACAACAAGACAGTCTATACTTAGATTAATGAATGGAATATCTCCAGTACATTCAGGAAGTTTTGGTGAACATGAAAATGGGAATGGATCATTGATGCGTATTTTACCGCTACTTTTTTATATCCATGACAAACACATCAATTATAGATTTGATAATACACGTTTAGTCTCTAGTATGACACATGACCATATAAGGTCCGTCATAGCATGCTTTTATTATCTGGAGTTTGCACGATATATCTTTCTTGGAAAAGATAAGCATTGGGCTTACCATACCTTAAAAAGCGATTTGGGTACATTTTTAAATTCTTTATCTGTCGATGCCGAAGAGTTAGATGTTTTTAACTCTTTGCTAAAAGACAATATCTTTGATAAATCCAGAAATGATATTAAAAGTAGTGGTTATGTAATTCACACCTTAGAAGCTAGTATTTGGTGTATCATGACTACTGAAAACTATAGAGATGCGGTGTTACTTGCTGTAAATCTAGGCGAAGACACCGACTCCACAGCTGCTGTCACCGGTGGTTTAGCGGGTCTTTTATATGGATTGGAAAGAATTCCTTTTGAGTGGCGACATGGCTTGGCATGGTACGATGATGTTTACGAATTGTGTGATGATGTTATGATATTAAATAATGTCAATAGGCAAGATTAATGTCTTATTCTTCGTATAACTGTGCTACATTATTAATCCTCTATTTTTTACAATTACTTCGGTTGATAAATTATCTGTAA
>JBGSOH010000686.1:0-16428 GCA_041739205.1 Saprospiraceae bacterium | reverse complement strand
AGACCCGTGGTTCGTGTTCAAAGATTTTTGCTGTCCCATTACCTTGATGTACATCCAAATCTATGATTAATATCTGAGAAACTTGTCCTCTATGCATTAAGATATTCGCTGCAATTGCAATATCATTAAACAAACAGAAGCCTTCTCCCCTATCTGCAAATGAGTGGTGTGTTCCGCCTGCAATATTCATAGCAATACCAAACTCCATGGCATATTCTGCACAATTTAAGGTACCATTAGCTATGTGTTTGCCACGTCTTACCAAAACATCAGACATAGGAAATCCAATATTCCTAATCTCCTTTTTGTCCAATTGTTGATGATTCAGTTTATCTAGATATATCTGTGTATGGGTGAGCAATATGAGTTCGTCATCCAATGCATCAGGATGAAAAAAATGATCATTCGTCACAGTACCTTCGTACAATAATTGTTCTGGCAATAATTCATACTTCATCATCGGAAAACGATGGCCTTCAGGAAGTTCATACTTGTATATGGGCGAATAAGCGATTTTTAACATCTACTTTTATCTTGTCACCGTAATATCTCCAGAATACTTATCTACTTTTGGTTTGCCATCTATTTGGACTTCTAGATAATAAACAAAAACGCCTGGTACTACAAAATTGCCATTCAATGTTCCAGCCCAACCAGCCGATGGTTCATTGGCAGGTAGATCTTTTTTGTCAAACATCAGGTTGCCCCACCGATCATACACGCGCATGATTTTGACAAGTCCTGTCACACCTTCAGGCAATTGGACATAAAACTGGTCATTACTTCCATCACCATTTGGACTAAAAATATTTGGTACGATGACTTCAGAATTTAGCCTTTCGATGGTTATTACCCTTGTATCTACACAATTGTCACCATACATGTATTGGAGTGTATATGTGGTCGTTTCGATAGGAAATGCTATTGGATCAAAACAATCTGAACAAGTCAGGGTTGAAGATGGTGTCCAATTTAGATCATACAGAACATTACTTGGCGCATTTACATTGATTTGTGTACGTCCATCTAGTAATGGCACCTGACTCAATGTAACTAAAGGTCCACTGTTTTCATCAACAACAACCGTAATCGTATCTTGACAACCATCAATTGTTTCTACTTCTACAAAATAACTACCAGGTGCAAAACTTGTATTAAATGGTAACGATGGTAAAGTAGGTTGTGAGATATTATTGATGCTTATATCGTACGGCCCAGGATGTGAAGCCAAATTGATATTAAAAGCCGCATCACTTTCATCACAAGCATAATTAAGCTCAGAAATAAAACTAAATTCTGAAAAGTTGAGCTGTACATTTACTAAACTATCACATCCATTGGCAGCAGCACCCGATAAAGTATAGCTACCCGTTGGATTTGCTTTGTTATAGGTAATACCATTGAAACTAAAAGAGTAATCGTCATTACATGTAGCGATATCATTTCTTCCTACAGCCATTGGTAGAAAAGTCAAATTGACATTAATGATACTATCACATCCATTTTGTGCTTGATTAAATAATGTTACACTTCCAGATGGATTAGCCAAGTTGAAGGTTTGATTACCATAAGAAATAAAGTAAGTAGCGTCACAGGTAGTTTCATTTATGTCAAACGAACTAGGCGGTAAAAATGTAAGCGACACATTGACAATACTATCGCATCCTGATGCACTTCCACCGACTAATGTAACTGGCCCATTAGTATTATTAATATCAAATGTCTGTCCAGCCAATGTATAAGCATAGTTGGCATCACAAGTGGCAAAATTAAAGTTTCCTGATGAAAATGAGCTGTAGGTTAAATTTACATTCACTACACTGTCACATCCATTTGAGTTTTGAAGTGTAACTTGACCAAATGTGTTCGAACTATTAAAAATAGTATTTCCAACTGTTATAGAATAAGTCTGATCACATGTGGTTTCTACCAAATTGGTAATAGGCGAAGGACCCACAAAGGTCAAATTTACATTGATAATACTGTCACAACTATTGGCAATAGTGGAAGGAATAATTGTCACACCACTTGGATTGGTCATTGAGTAAACATCACTTCCCACAGTGACAGTGTTACCATTACAAAGCGTTCTAATGATATTTCTTGTAGGCTTACTTTGTGTATTAAATGTAGATGTAACAATGTAATCAAATCTACAACCTCCATCTATAACATTAAGACTATCTATTCTTAAAGTAAAGGTTTGATTTAAAGGTAAATTCCCAAAATTAAATGGCCCCATCGATGATGCACAAAATGAAATATCCAATGGGTTATTATTTACCACTGTTACTACGTTTCTATAAGTTTGTCCAGCAGAAGATGTCAATGCTAAGCTAAAATTTGATCCCACAGCAGCATTATGGTTGATGGTAATACTCTGACAATCTCCATCACAAATATTGACGATTGGATCTATGGTCAGTACCGGTTTAGACACACGACCTAAGGTTATGAAGGATGTATCTCTTGGACAGGTTACACCATCACCGACTATATATTGGAATATTAAAACATTAAAACCTGTTGTATTGAATATTCCGTTTGGCACTATATTTCCATTATTATAAAACACACCACCCAACGATGCGCCAACGGATAAATAATCATTTAATGATATTACCGATCCCTCACAATAGTTAGAAATGCCATCTTGGCCAGCGGTGACGACTGATGCAAGATTTAAGGTTAATGTTGCTGTATCAGAGATACAAGGATTAACGTTTGTAGCTTCATATTGAAAAACATAGGTGTTTGCGGTCAAGCCCGTTGTATTCCACAAGGAGTCCGTCAGTCCAGCAATATTATTAGGGTTTAGAAAATTACCCAAGGTAAATCCACCATTTACTAATGTAGACAAATCTATTGTCGCTCCTAGACACAAAGTACTCATTACATCAGTTCCTGCACTATTGAATGATTGGATAGTAAAGCCTGTATGAGATGTATCGGCAGCACAATTATTTTCTGGTAAAATGTAGTTAAAATCATATGTTCCAGCTGGTAAATTGGAAAGATCAACGTCCATCAAATTGCTCAAATCTACATTAACACCCATAGGTTGAATCCAACTGCCTCCATTTGTAATAACACCTAGTAAACTCGCAAAATTGACAGATGAAGCGTTCGTGCTACATAATGACTGAGTGGTACTATTACCAGCATTATTTTCTGGTTCAATGTCAAAAGAAACAATGGCGGTATCCTGCCCACAATCTACATCATTAATCACATAAAAATACGCATGAAATCCATTAGGCAATAAACTCAAATCTACCATAGTTGGATCTGCTACTGGATTACCATTGTAAGTCCATGTACCTCCAGGAGTAGTACCAGGTGAAAGATAAGTATTCAAATTAACTACTATGTTTGTATTTGATCGACAGCTCATTTGCAAGCTATCAAAACCAGCAGTAATGGAACTCACTGAGATAATAGTACTAAATGACGATGCACAAAATCCTGCATCTACAGTAAAATCTAAGGTAAAATTACCAGTCCCATAAATGGATGGATCAAAAGTGGTTATGGGCAATCCTCCTATGGTCCATGTTCCTGTTACTGTATTTATTGTAGTAGGTAAAACTATCGGTGCTCCGTTTGTACATGTGGGTCCAAGCATGGGCGGTGTCAAAGTACTAAGTGGTACTACTTCAATACTTGTATTTAATGGATCTACACACGGGTCATTGGGTGTAAAGGTTAATGGATAAGTTCCTGGTGTTGTATTTGGATCAAATAAATTAGTAAACACTTGGACATTTCCAGACCAAACGCCTGTTTCGCCTTGCACAATATTACCTAAATCAAATATACCTGAATCTGGACAAAGATCAGAAAAAGTGATTGGTGCCAAGTCAGTATTGGCCACAACTATGACTTGTGTGGTATTGGGACTAAAACAAGTCATGGATCCTGTAGGAGTGAATGTAACTGTAAATGAACCTACACCCGCAGCAGTGATATCAAAATTATCACCAGTTAGAAAAGGACTTCCAGACCAAACCCCATTTACACCACCTTGGGTATTACCTAATGAAACAGACCCATTGCCTAAACAAGAAGTTACTATCGGATTAGGTAAATTGATAGGTCCAGCATTTGAGATCACTACATCTACCGTGAGTGGTAAAGCGCATTGTGTACCTGTAGGCGTAAACGTAATTGGATAATTTCCCGCAGGTAGTCCGGTAGGGTCAAATTGATTTCCTGTAACATTTATTCCTGACCAAGTGCCATTTACGCCACTTAATGTAGTTGGTAAATTTAGTAATGGGTCATTAATACAAATGTTAAAGTCAGTGGCATTGGGTTGTATCGGAGTAATCAATTGTAACAATGTTTGGTCATCAGATTCACAACCATCTGGCGAGGTGACTACTGAATAAACAATTGTTCCAGATGATGCAGAAAACATAGTAGGATTTAATATTTCTGTCGTTAAAGCAGCATCGGAATACCAAGTCACTGTATTTCCTCCTACACCACCAGTAACGATTCCATTAACCGAAGTCAAATCAAATATTTCTGTCCCATCTTGGTCAAAGTCACATGCAGTGATATTAGCAGGATTTGCAGCTGGTGCGCCATTTATGGTCACAGAGATAGATCCTGGACTCCCTACTATTCCATTAGAACAAGGGCCGGCGGGAACAGATGAAAAATTTAATAAGGTCAAGCTATAAGTGCCTGCTGGTATAATTGTAGGAATGCTAAGTGTATTTGTGGCAGGGTCAAATGGTACACCATTACCTATACAGATATTTAACACTGTATTATTAGTAACACCTACCATTGGGAAGTTAATACCTAACACACCAGCTAAAAAATTCATGTTCAAATTATAGGTTCCTGAACCTCCACTAAAATTAAATGTAACCGTTCCACATTGACCTGGACATAATACTGGATTTCCAGAGAGATTACCAATCGGGTTTCCTATAATTTCTATGGTAATATTTGCTACAGAAGCACATTGACCTGCTGTTGGTGTAAAAAATATTTGATACATACCTGGCGCTAGAGATGCAGGATTTAGTTGATTGCCAACTATACCAGGGCCCGACCAATTACCTGTCACACCACTTTGTGTTGTTGGTAAGTTAACAATGCCATCAGAAGTACAGTAAGGCCCTAATGGTCCCAAAACAGGAACTACCAAATTAAGCACATCAACTACTATGGTCATATTGTTGGGACAAGGTCCAGGTGTAATATATTGGACACTGTAGGAGTTACCTGCAATAGGATTTGATATGATACCCGTAGTAGGATTTATTGTTGCACCATCGCCTGGATTTGGATTAAAGGAAAATGTACCACCTGGTGTTGCAACACCTGTAGGTCCATTCTGTTCGCCAAAACAAAAATCGGCAAAAACAAAAGAAGCATCTTGATTAGAAAGTGCTTGTACCATGACTACTTCAGTACCAGGGCAAGGACCTGGAGTGACATACTGCACAGAATAAGTAGTGCCTCCAGTAGCATTTGATATGACACCGGTTGTGGGATTGATGGTCGCTCCATCTCCAGGATTGGGATTAAATGAAAATGTTCCTCCTGGTATTATTATATTAATAGGCCCATTAGAAGACCCTACACAAAAGTCAGGGAAATCAAAGGTAGCATCTTGAGGAGGTGAAACCATTATAGTAACTTGATCACTCGCGGTACAATTATTATCATCTGTTACTGTCAAAATATAGGTATCTCCATTTTGAGCACCGTTTACTGTTGTAATTAGCGACGATGGCGAATTTATGGTACCTGCACCGATACTTGTCCACATCCAACTAGATGCGTCTGCTTGATTAGGAATGACGCCAGTCAAAGTCAAAATGTCACCTAAACAAATAGGATCATCTGCAGATACAGTAGGCACTGCTTGCCAACATTCTAGCTGTACATTACTAAATATATTTGTCTCATTCGCCGCCCAGTTTTGATTAATAAATCTTATTTCTGCATTGGCAGCACCATTTGTGCATCCTGTCCATTCAATAGTACCCATTTGCCTTGTCTCACCAGGTTCTCCGATTAATTCGGAAAAAACAACTACTCCATCTAAAAGAAGTTCGGCATACATAAAGTCCCAACAAGTATTACACCCATTTAGAATCGGCATGTTAATATCAGGCAAACATCCACCGTTAAATGTGCATTCATCAGGGCTCTCCATATTACCAGAACCAACCCAATCTAGACTAAATTCAAAATCGTATGAGAATCTCAATGAAGTACAATTTGAAACATCTATTGGTCCATAATTATTCACAATTGCGGCGTCTACATTTGTATAACTTGTTCCTGGATCAGTAAAAATTACAGTTTGAGAATTAATATTCAAACTACATAAAAAAAGAAATATGATACTTAACTGATAATACATTCAAAATCTTTTGAAACTAATAAAACCTCAATTCCCAAATTCATAACTATACACGTCTTGACCAGTCGTATTCTTAAACACAACACTCAATTTTCTATTTTTTTTATCTCCACTTACATTGAAAACAGCAAAATTACGCTCTGATATCATACTGCCTTCCACCCTTAAAGTATTCGGCTCTTTGCTGTGGTCGTATGTGCTCGACGTGATAGCAGATGAAGTCACATCATAAAAAACATTTCCTTTTTCAGTTACCATCTTACTTACTTCAGAATGATGACGATCACCTGTGAGAAATACCACACCTTTTATGTCATTGTCATCCAAAAACTGGATGATTTCTGCTCTTTCGTCTTTGTAATTGGCAAAATTTTCGAAACCTGCAAAATCACTTAAAAACTGTCCACCGACCGCTACAAATTTATATCTAGCTTTACTCGCTTTGATCGCTTCTTTAAACCAATATTTTTGGAGATCTCCCAATATAGTACCATTTTCTACTTCTACAGTTCTATACCATCTGTCATCCAACATAAAAAACTGACAGTCATTCCATCCAAAACTACTTGTAACACCTTCTGTATCTCCAGCACCATAAGATTCAGATGGCCAAAAGTCTTGAAATGCATCTAGCGCGTGATCTTTTAATGGATAGGTCCAGTCAGAGTCATTTGGACCGTAATCGTGGTCATCCCATATGGCATATTGTGGGATAGAACTGATAAATGGTTGTAATTCTGGCAATGATCTAGTATGTGTATGTCTGTGGTAAATACCTGATCGGCTTTCATAATCTCCTTCTCTCAGATATATATTATCGCCTAACCAAACCATTAAATTTGGCTTTGCTCTGTACATCTCGTTCACAATTTCATAGTTGCCCCCGTATGGTTTGCCAGGTCGATCATAAGTGGTATCATTTACATAAAAACATGATCCTGCTATAAATGAAAAATCTGGCGCATCCGTTCTAAATTGCCAATGCGGTTGTGTGGTAAATTCTGTAGGATATAAAAGTATTACTTCAATATTATTGATAAAAGTTTTGTAAATGTAAGTGGTACCCGGAATTACATCACTCAAATGAATTTTTACTGTATAACCATCTTCTTTCTTACTAGTGATCCTTTCAGACTTTCTGAATGCTTCATTACTTCCTTTGGCCTTGTAGGTAAAGTGAACGGTGGCTTCTTGTGTTGTCTGAAGCCATAATGTAACGTCTCTAAGAGATGTTGGTCCTAATAGTGGGCCACTTTTAAGCAACGACTTTTGGGCATACATACTTTCTTGACATGTACAAACCAAAACAAAAAGGAAAATAAAATGAATAAATTTCGGTCTCAAAATGAGTATATTTTTTAATATTAACAAATTTTACGCAAAAGTAGATATAAAACCTACTAAATGAATGGCTAAAGTATTATGTCTATATTAAGGTTTGATCTTCTTATCTCTGTTCTTGACGTATTTAACTAGCCATTGATCTTGCTCCCATAACATGTGCATGATGGATTCTTTGGCTGAATATCCATGTGATTCCTTCGGCAAAATGACTAATCTAGCCGTTGCTCCTAGTCCTTTTAAAGCATTGAAATATCGCTCACTTTGCATTGGATAGGTACCAGAATTGTTGTCAGCTTCGCCATGGATTAACAGCAATGGTGTCTTCATTTTATCAGAATTCTGAAAAGGTGACATAGCGTCATAAACTTCAGGTGCTTCCCAATAATTTCGTTCTTCTGCTTGGAATCCAAATGGTGTCAATGTCCTGTTGTAAGCACCACTTCTAGCTATGCCTGCCGCAAATAGGTCTGAATGCGTGAGCAAATTAGCAGTCATAAATGCTCCATACGAATGGCCACCAACAGCTACTTTTGTCCTATCTATATATCCCAGACTATCTACCGCATCAATAGCAGCTTTTGCATTAGCAACGAGTTGTGGCACATAAGTATCATTTGGCTCACTACTACCTTCTCCTACAATAGGAAATGCAGCATCATCCAAAATGACATATCCCTTTGTGAGCCAATAAAGTGGCGAGCCATAATTAGGGAAAGTAAATTCATTGGCATTGGCAGTGACTTGACCCGCACTAGATTTATCTTTATATTCTGTCGGATATGCCCACATAATCATAGGCATTTTTTCCTTTTTTGTTCTGTCGTATCCTACAGGCAAGTATAAAGTAGCTGAAAGTTCTACACCATCATTTCTTTTGTATTTGATGACTTCTTTATGCACACCATTTAATACTTCAAAAGGATTTTTGTGAAAAGTGATTTGTTTGACAGATTTCTTTTTTAAATCTCTCAAGTAAATATTAGGGTACTCATTTTTTGACTCCAGTCTGATCAAATAGATGCCTTTTTTGGTATCAATAGAAGATAGCAATTCTTCAAGTTTATTAGATTCCTTGCTTTGGTAAATCCGTTCCTTTTTAAAATCTTTTAAGTCATATCTATCAATAAAAGGAAACTTTCCTGCTGCAGAATAGCCATCTCCTATCATACTTACTTTTTCGTCTATAATTTCAAGGGTATTTAGGTTAAAAGGATTCCTTTTTGTAACAAAACTTCCTGGATCAGAGTAAGTGTCTTGTTGATTTCGTTCGTTAAACAATCTAGGACTTTGTGTATTATCTGATGGGTTAAAAAACAAAGTTCTAGCATTTCTTGTGTTCCACCATCGTTCATAAAGGACAGCGACCTTATCACTTCCCCATTGAATGCCAGCAAAACGCTCTTTGGTCTTAACCAATAGTTTAGGGTCTCCAATAAAAGGTGCATTTAGCGTGAACACTGCATCTCTTTCTGTCACTTCTACCGAAGGATCTCCACCGTCTAAGGCTTCTGCCCAGAATAAAGAAGCTGGTTCATCTGCACGCCAATTGACATTCCTAGGACCTTTCCTGACTGCCATGAATCCTTTTGGCAACTCTTCTGTCAGCGGAATCTGAAGAAATACTTTGACCAATTTTCCTGTTTTGTCAAGAATATTAATATCCGTTGGGAATCTTTCAAAATTGACAATATATGAAAAAGGCCTTTTTATTTCATAACTCATGATATAATTACCATCAGGTGAAAAACTCAATCCCGCATACATAGCGGCAGGTGCAAAATGTGTAAGGTTTCCATTAAGATCCACTTTTGAAATCTCCGCAGTTGCAAGCACTTCAAAATTTTG
Source organism: Saprospiraceae bacterium (assembly GCA_041739205.1). Classification (GTDB taxonomy): domain Bacteria; phylum Bacteroidota; class Bacteroidia; order Chitinophagales; family Saprospiraceae; genus OLB9. Next base: position 6,848 of record JBGSOH010000686.1, on the reverse strand, counting down.
TTCGTCATATGGATTTTTTAAAAGATCTTGATAAGTTCTATTTTGAGCTTTCTGTCCATCATTTTCTGAAATGACGGGTCCTGTAGGAATGGCAGCTTGTGTATCTATAAGATCTGCCCTACCCTTCACAAGCGTAGGTACTAGTAGCGACTGATCATCTTTGCACCATACAGCTCCATTTAGAATATTGTTATTAAGTATAGGCTCTGTTAGTTTGGTCGCCAACTTTGATGCAAGATTTAGCACCCATAATTCTACACCATTATCCACCGTGTTGGTGAATGCCATCATTTGCTGACTATTAGACCAAGAGAAGTTAGAGAGTTTTGCATTTCCAGGAAGCCCTTTGATCTCAAACTCCTTTTGTGAAATGACGTCCAATACCTTCATGGTATAAAAATACGTTGTCCTAGACGGTGCATTTGTTTTTGGATTTATCCTCAGTCCCGCAAGTTTCATCTCTGGTGCAGCTAGTTCTTCTATACTCTTAAAACCATCTCTGAAAAGTAATACACCTACTGTCGCATCAGCGTTTAATCTTAATGCAGGAGCAGGTTTTGCATCCGCTAATGAGAGTATAGCATCATCCGGCTTTTGATATGGAAAATCAGTCTGTGCATATATATTGAAAGTACTAAACATCATAAGAACTATTACCCACTTTTTCATCAGGTCTATTGTTTAATGGTGGCCAAACCATAATTTGGTTTAAAAAATTATCAAATCTCGCTCAAATATAGGTCAAAAAAATAGCATTATGAAACATTGGTTTGTGAAAAATTGCCTTCTACGTTCATTGAAAATCAACAACCGTTTAATAGATTAATTAAGTAGGATTTAAATATGATCAACAATTTTAATGTGAAATTTTTATTTCTAATAGTTTGCTTTTATCATTCGACCCAATTGTATGTTGAAATCTTAAAATTTTAATACCTTTGTTTCTTCAAAATTAAAGATATGATATTTAGATTTATAATTATAAGTAGTGCCATTTTTTTATTTTCATGTAAAAATTCTGATAAGAGTACTTCACAAGTTGATGAAATCTCAACATTAGAATCAGCGTACAAGACAAATCCTACTTTGGATAATTTCAACATCTTACTTCAGAAAATGGGAGAAAAAATAATGAATGAATCTGATCATGCAAAAAAAGAAGCTTTGATCATCAAATCTATAGATTTGTGCAAAGAAACCAAAAATGAAGCATATATCAATACCTTTGCCATAGAGCTTATTAAGCTAAACCCAAAAAGTGAAACATCAAAACGCTTTATGTGGCAAATTGCAGATGATATGAGTGCATCGGGTAAATATGACGTAGCAAGTATCCTAATGAAAGGATATGCAAACCTTTATCCTGAAGATATCAAATCAAAATCAATTATAGATAGTTTGCCAAATACTTACGATGATCTTCACGTATTTATCAAAGCTGTTGCTGCCAAAGTCTTTGAAAACCCTGATGTTAATGGTATAAACAAAGCTAATGCTGAAAAATATGTTGATGTGTGTGAGTCTTATGCACTAGCTTTCCCAAACGATTCGCTTTCAGCAAGTTACCTATTTAAAGCTGCGGAGATGTCTAGAGCAATGCAATCTTATGGAAAAACGATTAGTTTGTACGACTGGATTACAACTTACCATTCAACTGATAAAAATGCACCTATGGCTTTATTTCTTAAAGGGTTTTTGTTAGAAAATGATCTTAAAAAACCAGAAAAAGCAAAAGAGATATATGAATCTTTTATGCAGAAATATCCTAATCATGCAATGGCAAAGGATGTCAATTTTTTAATTGAAAACTTAGGCAAATCTGATAAAGAAATCATGGAAAAGATTGAAAAAACATCACCTGCACCTGCTAAAAAATAACTTTCAATGGGCAAATCCCATTTTATTACAGAAACTAATTTAAAATTTACTTTGTCACCTGAAAGGACGGCTAAAACAAACCTAATTTTAATCAAAGTGCAATTATGGGATACACAACTTTCAATTTACCTTTTGCGCTAACTTTTTATTGATTTTATCAAGTGCAAAATCAAATTGTTCTTCAATACTAAAATCTGAGTTATCTAGTACAATAGCGTCTTCTGCTTGTCTTAATGGACTATCTTCGCGCGTTGTATCTATATGGTCTCGATGCTGAAGATTAGAAATAACATCATGTAAATCCGCTTTTTGATCTTTTGCCATCAGTTCTTGATACCTTCTTTGTGCCCTGATGATGGGATCAGCGGTAACAAAAAACTTAATGTCTGCATCTGGAAAAACTACCGTTCCGATATCTCTACCATCCATGATCATACCACATTTACCCATCATAGCTCTTTGTAAAGCTACCAATTGACGCCTTACCTCTGATATTGCAGCCACTTCACTAACTAATTCTGAAACTTGTAATGTTCTGATCTCAGATTCTACATTCCGTCCATTCAGAAATGTAGTATTTTGCCCATTTATATTCTGGAAAGTGATTTCTATATTTTCCAAAGCATTTGAAACTTCTTCTTGGTCACTTAGATCTATATTTTGTTCTATAAAGTACAGCGTCACTGCTCTATACATAGCACCTGAGTCTACAAAAACATAATGAAGTTCCTTAGCCAATTGTTTAGCAAGTGTTGATTTACCACATGAAGAATATCCATCTATGGCAATGACTAAAGGTTTAGCGTATATAGATTCCAAAAAATGAAAATTTAAGTTTGCAAAAATAAAAAAAGTCTTGCTCATATTAAAAAAAGCAAGACTTTTATTGTTAAGAAGCTCATTGTGAAAATAATTTAACACCAAATTTATTTTAAATCGTATGGTGCAACATTAAAATCAAAAGCGCTTTTGAAATTCTTATGTTAATTGTTTTAATACTCTTCTTCATTAAAGAGAAAATCATCCTTCCTCGGATAATCCGGCCAGATATCTTCCATAGACTCATATATCTCAAACTCGTCTTCGAGTTCCTGAAGATTTTCAATGACTTCTAAAGGTGCGCCTGATCTGATGGCGTAATCAATAAGCTCATCACGAGTAGCAGGCCAAGGTGCATCCTCCAAGTTGTGAGCTAATTCTAATGTCCAGTACATATGAATGCTTTAAGTTAGTTATTAATAGGTTTAAAAAATAAGATTAATCTGACAATAAAATTATAACGAAATAATGACAAAATAGTTACATAATTATTTCGTGATCAAAGCTAAATGTCAGTGAAAGCATCTATAATTAAAAAAAGAATTTAAAAGTTCCCCAAAAAACTGATATTATCCAAAAAAAGAATATTTATCAAATAATCAGCATGGCATCACCATAACTAAAGAATCTATATTTCTCTTTTATGGCTTCTTGGTACGCTTCCATGATCAATTCAAATCCACCAAAAGCTGCGATCATGATGATCAAACTAGTTTTTGGTAAATGGAAATTTGTAATCATTGCGTTCGCAATACTAAAATCGTATGGTGGATAAATAAATAAATTTGTCCAACCCTCAGATGGTTTTAGCTGACCTGTCGCTGATACAGAAGTCTCAATAGTACGCATAGAGGTAGTACCTACAGCACAGATTCTATGATTACCTTCCTTTGCTTTGTTAACGACATCGGCAGCTTTTTGTGGAATACTATAATATTCTGCGTCCATCTTGTGTTTGGACAAATCTTCCACATCTATACTTCTAAATGTACCCAAACCTACGTGAAGCGTGACTTCCGCTAAGTTTGTGCCTTTTATTTCGAGTCTTTTTAAAAGCTCTCTTGAGAAGTGTAATCCAGCCGTCGGAGCCGCTACAGCACCTGTTTCTTTTGCATACACCGTTTGATATCTCTCGTCATCAAGGTCTTCTGGAATTCTTGATATATACTTTGGAAGCGGCATACTACCTAATTGCTTCAATACATCTCTGAATTGCTCATCCGTACCATCATAGAAAAATCTAATCGTTCTACCACGTGAAGTAGTGTTATCAACGACTTCAGCTACAAGTATGTCATTACCTTTGTCATCGGCAAAGTAGAGCTTATTACCTACCCTTATTTTTCTTGCAGGATCAACTAATACATCCCAAAGCTTAGCCTCAGCATTCAATTCTCGAAGTAAAAAAACTTCGATTTTTGCCCCAGTCTTTTCCTTTTTACCATACATTCTGGCAGGAAAAACTTTTGTATTATTGAATATCAAGGCATCACCATCATCAAAATACTCAAGAAGATCTTTGAATATTCTGTGTTCTATCTTACCTGTCTTTCTGTCTACTACCATCAGTCTTGATTGATCTCTTTCCTGTGTAGGATATTGTGCGATCAGACTTTCTGGTAGGTCAAACTTAAATTGCGAAAGTTTAGTCCTCATGAATTTATTTTTAAAAATGAGTGCAAAAGTATAAATCTTTATACATTTAATAACATATAATTGTTTTGTTTTATTTTATTTTTTAAAATTATTAAAATATTCGGTATCTGTTTCAGCCTTTTGCATTGATTTAGTCATCTAAAAAAGATTAAAAAAAGTATATTAATTGATGGAAAACATTAAAAAATATAAGTGTTTAACGATTAATCACTTACTTTCATCTAAACGACCATAATATGAAATGAAAAAGATGTTACTTTGCATAAATTTAATTCAGATAATTTTTCAATGCTATCTGTTAAGACATTTTAGAAAGGTAATGATTATATTATGAAGATATTTTTTAAAATCGTTTGGGAAAGTTTAAACCAAGCCTTAGGTTCGCTTAGGGGCAATAAATTACGTACTTTTCTATCTTTGCTCGGTATCACGATAGGTATCTTCTGTATCATTGCTGTAAAATCAGCTGTGGACTCACTACAAGAAAACATTGTGAGCGGATTTAATGAGTTGGGTAGTGACGTCATTTATCTTGACAAAATGCCTTGGGGCGAAGATCCAGGAGAAAATTATTGGAAATATGCCAAACGACCTGATGCTTCCTTAGAAGATTTTGAAGCTATAAAAAAAAGAAGCAAACTGGCTGAAAATGCATCCTATACTATTTTTACAGGTGGAAAAACGATCAAATTCCAATCTAGCTCTCTCAGCAATGCTTTTATTATGGGATCTACATTTGAATATGCATCAATCCAAAATCTAAAACTGCAAGAAGGGCGTTATTTTAGTACAAATGAATATGAAACTGGCGCCAATAAAGTTATTCTTGGATATAAAGTGTATAATGAGTTGTTCAAAAGTTTGGATGGTATAGGAAGAGAAGTTAAACTTTTCGGTCAGGATTTCCAAGTGATAGGTTATCTAGAGTCTGAAGGAGACAATGCTTTTAATTTTATCAATTTTGATGATGTCATCTGGGTTGGGTTTAATACAGTCAAAAAATACATTAATGTAAAAGATGAGTCAAGTGTAGGTAGAATGCTGAATATCAAGGCGAAAGCTGGTGTTGACTTAGCAGAACTGAAAGGCGAGACTGCAAGTATTATAAGAGCTGTACGAAGATTAAAGCCAATGGAAGACAGTAATTTTGCATTAAATGAATTGTCCATGTTGTCGCAAGTACTTGATAGTGTATTTAAAGTATTAAATTTTGCAGGTTTCTTAATAGGAATGTTTGCTTTAGTAGTTGGGATGTTTAGTGTGGCTAATATCATGTTTGTATCTGTAAAAGAACGCACAAGTATTATTGGTATCAAAAAAGCACTTGGTGCAAAAAGATTCATTATTTTACTTGAATTTCTCATTGAAGCCGTAATTTTATGTTTGATAGGTGGCTTGATTGGTCTCGTTTTGGTCTTCATTACGTTAAAATTGATATCATTAGCCATTCCTTTTGCGATGACCTTATCATTTTCTAATATCCTGATTGGCGTGTTATCTTCAGTCATCGTAGGTATCATCTCAGGAATATTGCCTGCATTGCAAGCATCAGGCATGGATCCCGTAGAAGCTATAAGGTCGTAAGTTTTACTTGATTAAGGGATTTGCTTGATTTGCTGATGCCGCTGAAGCTGCACACGATTGCTTTGTGTACATTGGTTTTCGGGCAGGCTAAAACTTGAAAAGTAGCAATAAAAAAACGAAACGCTTTAACGAACGTAATCTAAGCGACAACGCTAAGCTTATCAGCAATTCTCACATCTCATAACTCATCTCTCATAACTCATATCTCATCTTTAATCCCATTTAAGCACCACTTTTCCAGTAGATTGTCGAGATTCTAAAAAATCGTGCGCTTCTGCAATATCTAATGCTGGAAAAACCTTGCTCACATGTGGAGTAATTATATTTTGTTCAGCCATTTTTATTACATTGTGCAATACTTCATTGAAAACACTTTGCTTGAAATCAGCTATTCTCAACATATTTACAGTGATGATCGATTTTGACTGCATTAATAAAGAGATTGGTGAAAATAATCCGAAACCAACAGCAAGACTTATCAATTTTAGTTTATTTTTTCTAGATTCTAGTTGTTCAGCCGCACCATAACAGACCATTTTCCCACCTGGAGCTAGTAATTTTACTCCTTTCGCAAAAGCTGTTCCCCCTAAACTATCAAAAACCATATCGAGCTGATGTCCATTTCCTTTGATGACATCATAAAAATTATCTTTTGTGTAATCAATAGCATAATCTACACCCAGTTTCTTTATGAAATCTTGTTTACCAGTGGAAGCCGTACCATAAACAATACATCCACGATGTTTTGCGATCTGCACCAATAGACTACCTACCCCACCAGCAGCTGCTTGTATGAGCACTTTGTCCCCTTTGTGAAGCGTCACACAATCTTCTGCACAATAATAAGCAGTACAAGCTTGTGTAGCCAAAACTGTAGCAGCTGCCATATCATATCCATCTGGAACTACGGC
>JBGSOH010000664.1:0-8384 GCA_041739205.1 Saprospiraceae bacterium | reverse complement strand
ACAGAAGATTTAGCCTTATTGAGCATATCTTTGAACTGAGCTTGGGAAGTAGTCACTGCAAGGAATAAAGAGAAAAAACTTAAAATTAAAATTTTCATTTCTTAAAGGTGTATTTTATTATTTAATGTTTTTATAACTGATATTGGTAGGGGTAAGTTCAGTATATTAAGTTAATATTTTTATAAAATGCTAAAAATGATTTTTTAGTTCCTATAATGACATGAAAGATGCACATTTACAAGATGGTAAATAATTACTTTTTGTTAAATTATATTTTTTTCGATATGTATTGTTGCATGATATGATATTTTATGTACTTTTATGCCCGTTAATTACTTTTTATAACATAAATAATCGAGTCATGCGGATAGCTACAACTATTTTATTCTGTTTTTTACTATCATTGATGAATGCTCAGTCTTTGTCTTCCAATGAATTGCCAACTGAAAAACTGATTTTACCATCAGATCGTGAAAAAATCAATATTTCTCACATAGGTTATTTAAACCAAGCAAAGCAGGTTGGCTCTAGAAATTCCTTTTCAATCTCTCTACAGATTCGAGGTAAATCTATCTTGTTTTCTGCGATACCGAATGAGGTTATTGATGATGAATTTAGAAGACAATTTCCAGATATTTTAACTTATGACTTAACTGCATTGGATGGAAGTCATTTAAAGGGTGCCCTAACTTTAAGTACTGTAGGTCTTTATGCAACCATATTAAATGCTGGTAAAATGATCAGTATTTATCCAGAAGATGTAAATATACAGGGTTCACATATTATTGAATACGGCTTTCAACCTGATTTGCCCCAACCAAAACAATTCTGTGGGCACGATCACGAAGCATTTGAAAATTCGGAAATTAAAACTCCAAGAAATTTTGGTAAGAGGATGGGTACTACCATGGGCGATAGGAGATTTAATTATCGAGTTGCTATCGTGACAACAGGTGAATTTTATGTAAAAAATGGAAATAATGACAATGCTGTACGTACAGTTGTCGTCAACTCAGTGAATGCAATCAGTGCAATATTTAATAATGAATTATCTTATAGGTTGACGGTAGGAACTAGAATTTTTCTTTACAATGATCCAAATACAGATCCATTTATACCAGATGGGGCTGGTGGCCAAGGACGAACAGTCCAAGCAGGCAATATAGTACCTATGCAGTTTGCTTCTAATTTATTTGACATCGGTCATGTGTTTCATCAGCATGAAGACGGAGATAATTGGGGAAATGGAGGTGTAGCTCAGTTACAGTCTGTCTGCGATAATTCTACATTTTTTGGTCCGTTAAATAAAGCAAGTGCTTGGTCAGGTGGTTATTCAAATGTTGGTAATGGTTGGATATCGTTAGCTACCCATGAATTCGGACATCAATTTGGTGCAAATCATACTTTTAATGGAATAGGTGAGAGCTGTACGGATGCGATCAGTTTGAACAATGCATACGAAATCGGAAGTGGAACGACCATTATGTCTTACAATGGTATATGTAATGCTGACCAAAACATACCAAGTGGTGATGTTTTAGATAATTATTTCCACATTAAGAGTTTGGAAGAAATGTATGATTATGTAAATTTTGGTGAAGGTGGTAGCTGCGGAAATCCTGTTACATCTCCGAATGTTGCACCATCAGTAGTGGCTAATCCGTGCAATGCCACTTATACCATACCGAAAGGAACACCTTTCTACTTAAAAGCTGAAGGAGAGTGGACAGACTCAGATACGCATACTTATTGTTGGGAACAAATAGATGAAGACGGATCTGGCAAACCTACACAAGGATTTATTGGTAGTCAAGCTGGAAACTCCACTATCACACCATTATTTAGGTCATTTCCACCTTCAGCGTCGCCTGAAAGATATTTTCCTAGTTTGGAGACCATAATTTCTGGGGTTGCAAGTCCTTTTGAAGTATCACCAAATGTAGCTAGAAATCTAAATTTTAATGTATCCCTAAGAGATAATAATGGTGCAGGCGGTGCTGTTGCAAATGATGATATCACAATTGTAGTCAATAATACTGGACCTTTTAGAGTAACTAGACCTAATGGATTCGAAACATTACAAGCGGGACAGGTAGAAAATTTCACTTGGAATACAAATGGAAGTAATGCATTATGTAATATGATGAGAATAAAACTTTCTTTAGATGGGGGCAGAACTTATCCAATAATCATTGCTGAAAACGTCTCTTATGCTGCGGGCATATTTTCATTTATGATTCCATCAAATTTTGTAAGAACTACACAAGCTCGAGTCATGATGGAGTGTATGGACTTCGATTGTTTTAGAATTTTTAACGTGTCAAGTTCAAATTTTACCATCAACTCTACTTGTACCCCAGAGAATAGTGTTTTATGTCCAACTACAGATGTAAGTCTTGATGCAGGTGACCCTGGACTAAATCTGATTATGACAAAAGTGGTAGGAAACCAAGTATTCAATATGTCTAGAACAATTAATAATAATTTACCCCTTGGACAGATAGCAGTTCGCGGTATTGGAGGAGTAGGTTGTTCTGTGATTAGTAATAATTTTTATTCTAGCAGGGTAAATATTTATGTGACAGAAACTGGAACATATACATTTAATATTGGTGATGGTTTCGTCAGTTTGTATAGATCAAACTACAGCTCAATGTCAGCTTGTAATTCTTTTGTAGCATCTTCTGGAACTGATGTGGGTAATATGCTATTCTCAAGTAGTAGCTTTATGACAGCTCAATTAACAGCTTGCACACAATACGTTTTAGTTTTTTATAGTTTTGATGATTTCCCAGCAATTACCCAAGTTACAAACATAACTGGACCTGGTCTTGTGATCGAAAGCGTCGCAGCTCCAGCACCTGCATATCAAAGTGTTTATATTATTGTAAATGATGCTTCTGGTTTGATAGAAAGAATAGGACAGAATACTGATATGACTGCAACGCCAGCTGGTAATTATACCATTTATTCTATGGTGATCAGTGCGGGAACTGACTTAACTTCTTATGTTGGGCAGTCTTTTTCGAATTTGTCGGATACAGAATGTTTGAATTTGAGTTACAATTCAAGAAAAGTAGAAATAAAATCTTCATGTGTTATTGAAAGTATTACAGTAGGCACTCAAACACCATGTGTAATATCATCAAATATTTACACGCAGCAACTTACTTTAACTTATGATAAACCTCCTGTACCAGCAACGCTGAATGTTAATGGGCAATTATTTCCCGTAACTTCAAGTCCACAAACAGTAACTTTGGTAAATTTGGATTCTGATGGATTGCCTGTAAATGTGAATGCATTTTTCGTAGAAGCGCCATCTTGTGTCATTACGCAAACAAATTTATTTAATGCTCCAGTCAATTGTTGTCCAGTAGTTTTAGAATTAGGGCCAGACCTTAATCAATGTGTCGGAGATATGGTATCGCTAAATGCAGGAACATCGGGACAAACTTATAAATGGTTTAGAAATGGAATTGAAATTACCACTCAAATACTTAATACGCTGACAGTTAGTTCTGATGGTGTTTATTCTGTAGAAGTGATCCATTCTTCAGGTTGTATCCGAAGAGATGCAGTTACAGTTACATTTAATCCTAGACCGTCAGCATTATTAGCACCAAATATCGAATTTTGTCAAAATACAACTGTAACCCTTGAACCTGCGATCAATGGTGGTCAATCGTTTGAATGGTTTAGAAATAATATCTTGATTTCTGGTGAAAGTGCTAGTACACTTGACATTTCGCAAGGTGGTACTTATAAACTTGTGGTTACCAATTCGTTTGATTGTACAAGTGAAGTACAAACAATTGCTACAACAAAGGCTGCTCCGGTTATAAATTTAGGTCCTGATGAACAATTGTGCGAGAATGATGATATTATTTTAAATGCAGGATCTGAAGGTATTACTTATGAGTGGTATAAAGATGATGTTTTGATTCCAAATCAAACAAGTAGTCAATTGACACCGATGGGAAGTGGTGTTTATAGAGTTATTGTCCAGAATGCTGGTTTATGTTTTGGTGAAGACCAAATAGATGTAAGGTTTTTTGCTAGTCCTATTGTCGAAGATTTTCCTGACACCACCAATGTATGTCAAGGCAATCCTGCAAATTTACTTGCAGTGGCCCAAGACTTCACTTCTTTACAATGGTTTTATGAAAATAATCCAATAAATGGCTCAAATTCATTATCCTTGGTTGCAAATAATTCTGGTTTCTATACCATTGAAGCGACCAATAATATAGGATGTAAAACTAGCAAATCCACACAAGTGGAGGTAAGATCACTGCCTGTAGTCAACTTAGAAGATAGAGTTGCATGTATTGGAGCAACAGTAGAACTTAAAGCCGGTTCAGAAGGAGTAACTTATGAATGGAAAAGAAATGGACTTTTACTTTCAAATACGGCTAATTTCTTGGTGGTGACACAAGCAGGAAACTATTCTGTTGATGTCACAAATCAATATGATTGTACCTCAACTTCAGAAGCAGACATTTCTTTTGTACCAGGTCCATCATTGGAAATAATAGGTGGCGATACAGCTATTTGTTCTGGTGATACATATCTAATTCTTGCTCAATCTTCAGATCCAAATGCGACCATCAGATGGATTAGAAATGGAGATATGGTACTGAATAATCCAAGTTTTGGATTGAGTGTTTCTGAAGGCGGAAATTATCTCATTGAAATTACAGGAGGAAATCCTTCTTGTACAGTTTCAGAGTCTGTTAACATTACGGTAAATCCAATACCTGGCGTTAACTTAATGAATGATAGAACGATATGTGAAGGCCAACCCTTTCCAGTACTAAATGGTGGCAATAATCAGTCATCTTACAGTTGGACATTAAATGGTGTTCCTTTTGGGACTAGTCAAGTAGTAACAGCAGATAAAACTGGTACTTATAGAGTGGTAGTAACGAATGAATTTGATTGTGAAAATAGTGATGAAGTAAAAGTAACTATCGAACCTTTACCTACACTAGCATTAAATAATAATTATAATCTATGCGAAGGAGAAGAACTGACAATAGTTGCTGCATCAAATTCAAATAAATTTGAATGGACGAAAGATGGTATTGTTGTACCAGGTTTCACTACTAATACCATTTCAATAACAGAGGCAGGAACGTATACTTGTGTAGCGACGAGCCTTGCAAATTGCACCAAAGAGTCAACTTTTACTGTTACATTACAATCAGCACCTGTAGTATCTTTAGTAGAAGATTTTACGTTATGTCCGGGTATTTCTGCTTCTTTAAGTGTTCCGATTAATCCGAACCAAACATATAAATGGTCAGACGGTTCTACTTCTTCTACTTTGATCATAGCACCTAGACAGCCTTTGCTATTGACAGATGTAAAATATACAGTTACAGTTACTAATGCAGAAGGTTGTGCTAGTATAGATAGTATAAATATTACTTTCCTACCTATAGTACAAGCGACAGTTACTACTGATAAACCTGGTGTTTGTAATGGTGAGCCTGTTATTTTAACTGCATCAGGTGGTGTAAATTATACATGGATAGACCCCACTGGTACACTATCCACCACCACAGGTCCAGTTACTACCGCAAGCCCTGAGGAAACAACTGAATATAAAGTAGTAGTAGATGATGGAGTCTGCTTACAAAGTGGTGTCGAAGAAACAATAGAAATAGAAGTATTTGAGTCGGCTGAAATAAGTGCTGGTTTAGATACTTGTGTTATAACGGGTAGAACAATTAAATTAGCTGCTTCTGGAGGTGTGAGCTATCAATGGGATAATACTGATTTAATTGTAGGGTCTTCAAATGTAGCAGATCCCGTTGTGAAGCCTTTATTAGAGACAGTATTTACGGTAACGGTGACTGACAGAAATGGTTGTGAGTTTTCGGATGATGTAACAATTTGTATTTTAGAGGATCCACTTGCATTTTTTAAGGAGGTAAGTATTATTACGCCTAACGGTGATGGTAAAAATGATGCACTATATTTTTCAGGACTAGAAGCATTTCCAGACAACAGCTTAAAGATATTTAATAGGTGGGGCAATCTTATATTTGAACAAGAAGGGTATCAAACATTCGGCAACTTATTTGAAGGTTTGAGGAATGGGGATAAACTTCCAGCTGATACATATTATTACATTTTGACCTTCGAGGACAAAGTTGTAAAAAGTTCGTTAACCATTTTGTGGAATTAAATTATATTAAAAAGAAATTAGAATGAGACAAATAATAATTTTTGGTAGTTTGATATTTTTATTCGCAACCAAATTACATGCACAACAATTGGCAAATAGTAGTCATATTTCAGAAACTAGGGCTATTTGGAACCCAGCATTTACAGCTGTGGGTAATGATATGATCTTTGATGGATTCTTTAGAATGCAGTGGTTGGGATTCAAAGGTGCACCTATTACGGGGTTCGCATCATTTCAGTACCCTTTGCTCAAGTATAATATGAGTGGAGGTGCCATCTTACATTTTGATCAAACAGGTCCAGTTAGTAAAGTAGGTGTACAACTCAATTATGCATATAAATTAAAAGAAGTACTAAGTAGATATGGACAGCTATCACTAGGCGTTTCGGCAGATTTTCAACAGTATTCATTTAATGGTGCTGGTGAAATATTTAATGATGAAAATGATGGATTAATATTAGGAGGAAGATCGGGAGCATTTTTTCCATCAGTTGGTGGAGGATTTTTTTATACATCTAATGTCAGGGAATACAAAGGCAACACATTTTTTGTAGGTGCTGCGATGAGTCAAATATACACCACAGAAGTTTTGGTAAATGATTTTGACCAGGTGAGACAAAGTCATATTCATTTTAATGTGGGTGGTAGGTTTTATAATTATGATTCTTATTTTGAACCGATGATCACTGCAAATATCGTTAATCCTGATATTATTGATGTACTCTATGGGTTAAAGTTTGAAAAGCAAAACGCTTTTTGGGCAGGAGCAGGATTCTCTAGTGCAAGCATGGTAGCTGTACAAGGTGGTGTCATTTTGGATGATTTTGTTGATAGATATAGTAAACTTAAAATAGGAATATTAGCTTCATATGGGGTAGGTGGTACGTTAAGTAGAGCTGGTGCTGGTACTGAATTGTATATTGGTTATTATTTTGATAAAAAATAAAAATTGGATACACCTAATATCATTGATAAGATTAAGAATATTGTAAAGCAAAAGCTAGAAAATGCTGAAGCAGGACATGATTGGTTTCACATAGAAAGGGTTTATAAAATGGCAGTAAAAATCGCTGCTACAGAATCCAATATTGATATGTCCGTTATTGAATACGCTGCTTTATTGCATGATATCGCTGATTCTAAATTTTATAATGGTGATGAGACAATAGGTCCAGCATTGGCTAGCAATATATTAGAAGAATTGGGCGTTTCAAGTGAAAAAATAGAACATACCATTAATATTATTGAAAATATTTCATTTAAAGGAGGCCATTCCTTTTCTGATTTTGCATCAAAAGAACTCGATATCGTAAGAGATGCTGATAGGCTTGATGCGATTGGTGCGATTGGTGTTGCTAGGGCTTTTAACTATGGTGGTTTTAAAGGGCGGAAATTATACGATCCTGAAATATCTCCAAATTTGAATATGACAAAAGAAGCATACAAAAATAGTACAGCTCCTACCATCAATCACTTTTATGAAAAGCTTTTGCTATTAAAAGATAAAATGAAAACCCTAGAAGGTAAACGAATAGCTGAAGAACGTCATGCTTTTTTGGAATTATATTTAAGTCAGTTTTTGTCTGAAGTCAATTGATGTTTGCATATTATTATTTGTAAAAAATTTGTAATATGTATAAATTCTGTATTTTTGCAATAATTTAATAAATAATTAAGAATATTTGACGTTATTTATACGTCAATAACCTGATTCAGGTCATCTTATTAATTAACATCAATAAATTTTATCAAATATGAACAATTCATTTGCATTTGAAGACAAGAATAGAAATAAAGGGAAAAGGATTTCCTTTATCATTCACGTTTTAATTTTATTGATCGCTTTTTTTTACTATTTGCCACAAGTAGAATTGGATGTAGAAGATGAAAAACCACCATATGCGGTGAAAGTAGATTTTACTTTTGAAGAGAGTTCATTAAGCAAGTTTGCGCACGAAGATGAAGGCGCACAAAGAGCAAAATCTGAATCAGCACCAGAAGAAACACCTGAACAGCCAACACAAGAACAAGCAACACAGCCTGAAGTCATTGAGACTACGCAGCCACAAGTCATAGATGTACCTAAGCCAGACATCAAAATGCCAACTCCCGTGGTGACTAAAGACGAGGTCATAGAGACCAAAACGCCTATAGAAGAATCTCCCGTCAAAGTAGTAGAGAAGCCCAA
>JBGSOH010000645.1:0-1534 GCA_041739205.1 Saprospiraceae bacterium | reverse complement strand
AATCACCGCTTTGAGACCTGATACGCCTTTCCTATTTCTCACAGGACAGACCGAAAAAGAAGACCGAATCAAAGGACTCGAAGCAGGGGCTGACGATTATATCACTAAGCCTTTTAGTATGCAAGAGTTGTATCTCAGGATCAAAGCTATTCTAAAAAGAACAGAAAACTACCAAAACATCAAAAAAGGCATCACCCAATATGACATCGGCAAATACAAATTTAATGCCGATACCAGAGAAATAGCTAGTACACTTATCCCTGTAAAATTGAGTGCCATAGAAAGTAAGTTGCTCAAACTTTTTTGTGAAGCAGAAGATGGAATTGTCTACCGTGATGCCGCACTAAAACAAATATGGGAAGATGAAAATTCATTCAGGGAGCGTAGTCTCAACGTGTATGTCAGTAAACTTAGGCAATATATGAAAGACGATCCCAATATCGAAATCCTAAATATACATGGTACGGGGTATAAGTTGGTGGTTAGGTAAGGATAAGGTTAAGGTTGAGATTAAGGTAGAGTTTGAGATTGAGATTGAATATCGGATATAACGACTTTCACTTTTCTGCTAAATAACGATCTATTTTGTCAAAAATATGAATCAACTTATCTTTCATTTCATCCATTAAATGAATTAGTTCTAACGCATCATTTCCATGTGGTTCTTCACATCTTTTTTCTATCTCATAGGCTAACTTCGACACATCATCTTCTTTGAGATATTGCAGTTGACTCTTAAGACTGTGTGCAGTAATAGACGCATTATCCCAATCCATGTTTTGAAGATATTCCTTCAACTTTGGCAAGGTTTCAGGTACATCTCGTCTGAATACAACAAGATATTTCCTGATCATCGCATCATCATCAAATAAAAGCTTCAGTAAGGACACGTCTATCATCTATCGATCAGTTTTGAGATTTTATATACTAGTTCGTCTGCATTGATAGGCTTGGTGATACATTCATCCATGCCTGCTTCTAGACATAAGGCGATCTGTTGTGGTATGGCATTGGCTGTGAGTCCTGCGATTGGAAGTTTGCGGTAATATTCCCCATCCATACTTCTTATTTTTTTGGTCGCTTCTATCCCATTCATGACAGGCATTTTGACATCCATCAATACCAAATCGTATGTTTTTTCTTTTATTTTTTCTAAGGCAATCAGTCCATTCTCTGCTACATCTGTTTCGACATCTTTTATATACTTTTTTAATAATTCCATGGCCAACAACTGATTGAAAGGGGTATCTTCTACAAGCAACACTCTAAGTCCATCAGGAAGTTTGATGCTATCACTATGTTGAATCAAAGCTGTTGTAGATTCTCCTATTTCAAAAGCCAATTCAAATCCAAAAGTAGATCCTTTACCATGTTCAGAACGGACAATGATTTGGCTGCCCAATTGTTCAACTAGATTTTTGACAATACTCAATCCTAATCCTGTGCCTTGCGTACCTACACCTTGGTACTCATTGACCTGATCAAAACTTTCAAAAATACTCTCTAGTCTGTCTGTCGGAATGCCGATGCCTGT
>JBGSOH010000643.1:0-3316 GCA_041739205.1 Saprospiraceae bacterium | reverse complement strand
GCCAAATCCTCCGAGCATGAGTGTCATATCATTGGTTATGCCTTGTAAAGCTTCTTGGACAGAATTTACTTTTTTTGATATCATTTGGTTAGGATATTTATTTGCAAAAATAGAAATTTATATGATTTTTTCCGAGATTCTTACAATAATTTTCAGTTCCTTCCTTATATCACAATATCATTCAACCATTCACTCAGTAATCCATTCACTCTTCTCTTATTCTCTCATTCACCCATTCCATCATTCACCAGATAACAGATCACTACATTAAGAATCCTCCCATTCCCTATTCTTAAGATTGCCACGCATGGCTTTTATTTCTCCTGATGTTTTTTTTGTCGAGATTCGTTTTTCTTTTGATGCTTTTGTAGGCCTGGTCGGGATTCTTGGCTCATCTTGAACTAAAGCTTCATTGATCAAATCGTGCAATTTTTTAATGACCAATGCTTTGTTTTTTGCTTGACTTCTTGTCTCTTGGGCAGTAAGTAGGATAGTGCTGTTGTTTTCGATTAGTTTATTGACCAGATTTTTGGAAATCAGCCTTTTTTGTGCCGATGTCAATAAAACCGAATCTGAAATGTTAAACCTGAGTTCGACTTTAGTTTCGGTTTTATTCACATGTTGTCCACCCGGTCCACTACTGCGGCTTGTAGAAAAAATACATTCAGATGATAAATCTAATTTTTCTTCCATCGATTATCTCAATCTATCCATAGACCTTACTGTATTTTCGTCTTTGCTTATGAATCTAGCTGCAAGCCCAGATAAAATTAAACAAATAAAAGGTAAGTAAAGTCCAAATGAATCATCGATTTTGTCACTTTGGGTTTTAACAGTTTGATCATTTGTCATTAATAAAATCGCCACGATAGCAAGTAAAATCGAAAAAACTATGCCCAAATAACTCATTTTAATCTGAAGTGGTCTATTATTATATAGAAATATAGCTCCCATACAAACCAAACCACCTAAACCAGCCAAGACCATCAGAATCGGACTGTCCTGGACATTATAAACCATGTCAGAAAGTAAATCTGGGATAGCTATTGAGCTTGTCGCAAATGGCACTCCGAATAAACTAAAAAATGAAACACCACTTAATAATAGAAATATACTTTGTATTCTCTGAATCATATTGTTTTATTTGTTTTACTTTTGCACAAAGAAGGCGCAAGATAATGAATTTTAGTTTTTGGGAAAAATATTTTATCGAATCTCCTACGGATATTACCATCATTGGGTCTGGCATCGTGGGTCTGAGTACGGCAATATCTATCAAAAGTAGTAGACCTGAACTTAGTGTAAAAATCCTTGAGAGA
Source organism: Saprospiraceae bacterium (assembly GCA_041739205.1). Classification (GTDB taxonomy): domain Bacteria; phylum Bacteroidota; class Bacteroidia; order Chitinophagales; family Saprospiraceae; genus OLB9. The sequence goes on along the minus strand of JBGSOH010000643.1, from coordinate 1,997 downwards.
GGAAGTTCGCCCTATGGTGCGAGTACTAAAAATGCAGGTTTCGCTTGTTTTGGATCTGTGTCAGAATTGCTCGATGATATAGAAAATATGGGAGAACAAGCCTGTTTGGAAGTTGTCAAAATGCGTTGGGATGGCCTTCATAAATTAAAAAGTCGTGTTTCTGAACCTGTAATGAAATACCAAAATGTAGGAGGTACAGAATTATTCAGACATCAAGATGGTGGACTAGAAGCAAAGTGTCTCGACCAAATGTCTTATTGTAATGAATTAATGTCGGATCATTTGCGCATCAACCAATGTTATACCATCCAAAAAAATAATTTATTAGAATCGTTTGACTCCACAGCTATCTTTAATCAATATGAAGGTACGATTAACCCAGTTTTGATGATGAACGAATTGACTCGACAAGCCATTTCGTTGGGAGTCAACATCATAAATGGTATCAAGGTGGAAAACATAAACATTCATGAACACACACTTACTGCATCTGATGATCTTTTGATACATTACAACAAACTTATCGTTTGTACCAATGGATTTGCTGCGCAATTACTACCAGAATTACCAGTAGTTCCTGCTAGAAACCAAGTCTTGATTACTACTCCTATTACAGGACTAGATCTGCCATCTGCTTACCATGTGGATAAAGGATATATCTATTTTCGCCAATATGAAGGTAGAATTCTTTTAGGTGGTGGAAGAAATATGGATAGTGCGACTGAATCTACGAGCGAGTTTGGTAATACGGAAGTAATTAGGTCATACTTATTAAACGTGCTGGAAACTATACATCCGGGAGCTTCAGAAAAAGTTGAGCATTGGTGGAGCGGTATTCTAGGGGTAGGGGAGTCTAAATTTCCTATTTGTACATGGGCGCATGAAGATGTCTTGGTTGGTGTGCGGCTTGGTGGCATGGGTGTGGCGATTGGTTCCTTTTTGGGAGAGAAACTTGCAGCCGAAGTAATCTAATCCGTCTTATAGTTAGCATTATTAGTATAGTAATAAAAATTTCAATTCAGTAAAGCACTTGCTATTCTGTTGAAATCTTTGTAACAAATAGATATCTTTGCATTTTTTTAACAGAATCAGCCGATACAAAAGTCTCTAATGGTTCGTTAAGATTAGTATAAAACAGAAATTATCAAAGGTTATTTTTCATATTTATCCAAATATTTAGCGCCACGCCATGTATGGATGTTGGTACTATTGTGTTTTTCTTCCATGGTTTATGGACAGATCAACCCTGTGAATGTAGCTAAGGGTAAAAAGAGGATATCTATCCACAGTGAAAATAATCAAGTTATAGATGCCACAACAAAGCCACCAACACAATATCTCAATGGTGATGTCAAGGTATTTCACGCAGGTACTTTTATGTATTGTGATACAGCTGTATTAAGAGGCGCTCAACTCAAAATGTATTTTAATGTCGTACTTATGCAGAATGACACTATAAAAATATTTGCAGATTCTCTTCATTATGATGGTGATTCCTTGGTGGCATATTTGTATGGAGATATCATCTTGGAGAATGGACCTACAAAAAAACTATACACTTCTTATTTAATATATGATGTTGAAAACAAAATAGGCTATTATACCAAAAATGCTAAGCTCGAAGATGGAACTTCCACGCTCATCAGCAAACGTGGACGATATATGCTCAATGAAAAAACTGCTTATTTCTATGAAAATGTCAAAGTAGATGGTGATGGTTTTAATCTCATAAGTGATTCATTATCATACAATACGATCTCTCAAGAGACTCGATTTATGGCTCCCGTGCGCATTCACAAAGATACTAACCAAATATATAGCGAACGTGGTTGGTTTGATCTTGATGATAAAAAAGGGGATTTTATAGGCAATGCGCAGTATCTCGAAGGGAATACTATTGCCAAAGCAGATACCATAACTTATGATGGTGGTCTAGATCTTGTGACGCTAAAAAGTGATACCATCAGGAGTGAATATTATTCAGAAAAAGATACGGC
>JBGSOH010000621.1:0-3139 GCA_041739205.1 Saprospiraceae bacterium | reverse complement strand
TATTATGATGTTAATGGCAATAGTATGTATGACGTAGGAGTTGACGTAGATGGAGAGGTCATTACGTTTGTATTGACGGTACAACCAAGACCTTCAATTTCAAATCTAGTCACTGGAGCTGATATCAATCAATCAATGGTATCAGGCGGTACTTATACACATGCACAATGCCACAATACGGATATTACAACAAGTGTTCCTTCCCTTACATCAAATTTGGCAGATGCGTGTGGTACTTTGCGAATAAGAACAGAATACATTTCAACATTACCAAATATTCCTTCTGCGGTATTAGATGTCACTTATGATCAGGCAGTTGCCGCTGGTTCCCAAACGATTTCTCCAAACAATGCGACTGGGTCAACACAGACTATCACTTTTATAACCACACCATATTATGATGTGAACAACAATGATCAATATGATGCAGGTATAGACGTTGATGGAAATGTTACTCATTTTGTACTTACCGTACACCCAATACCTGCTGGTGGAATTACGGGTACTTCTTATGTGATTCAGAATTCACCAGTTACAGCAAATGTAACGTTTACGGGTACTGTAGGGACACCACCTTTCACCTTTACGTATAGTTTAGATGGTGGAGCTCCGCAAACAATAAGCACTTTGAACTTGAATAATGCAGTTACATTGCCTCATCCAAATTCAGTGGCGGGCGTATTTGTTTATACCTTGTTGTCTGTTACTGATGCAAACGGATGTCCTGGAGTACTGAACCCTGGTGAAACTACAGTTACCATTACTGTGATCTCGTCCAATTCATTGCCAGATTTATCGCCTTCCATTTCAAGGCCATTAAATACTTCATTCACTTATGGTCCTCCAGGCCAACTCAAACCAGGTTATGTTCAGTTTAAGAATGGTGGCGCGGGTCCTACATTTGGTAACACTGTAGTGAGAATATCTAAACCGGCCGGGTTTAACATTATATTAGACAATACGATAGGTATGTCTGCGGGAGCGTCAGTCATTAACAATCAATCAGGAGTAATCATTGATAGTAGCAATCCAAGCTACTGGGAAATAACTTATCCAAATCCTATAAATGATGGTGACAATATAAAGGTTGGATTTAGTATTCAGGCTAATGCTTTCTCTGGAACTAAATCTACGATGACCGCCACGGTGATTAATAACACAGGTGGAGACAGCAATGATACCAATAATAAGTCCATTAGAACTTTTGTAATAAATTAATACTAATTATTAAATAAATAAGGGGAGCATAACCTGCTCCCCAATTTTAAAAAAGATATAAAACAGAAAAATCATGAAAACATATTTAATAATATTAGTTTGTTTGTTCTGCGGCGCATTTGCTGGATCTTCGCAGTTTAATTGTGATATTGCAACAAATGGAGTAACTGCTACACCTTCTATTTTAACGGGAAGTGGCACATCCGTAGTAAAGTTTCAGGTATTTAATGATGCAGGCGGACCTGGCTGTACATATCCGGCGGGAAGTGTTTTAGCGATATTGTCAATACCTGCTGACGGTATTTCTTTCCAATCCTTTGCCAGTCCGGTCAATGCTAATTTCTTTATGTGGTATTATGACCCTATGGAGAATATAGTCTATGGTATTAATGATCAGCCAATTGGAGATGGGCAAGGAGATACACTAACCATTAATTTTTTAATTACTGCTACCACACCAAATATTTATCCCGAGTGTCGACAACTCACACTTGACATCATCAATAATCCAGATGGACCTGCATTTCCAGCCAATGTGGCGACGGGAAATGATGCTGGATCTACGACCATTACAATTTTGCCGACACCAGGTGAATCTACTGTAAACTGTTTTGCGGATGCGACAGAACCTACACCTCCTTTTAATGAATCATGCAATGGACCTACGATCACTCATGTGGATACACCTGCAAGTGCCAATTGTGAAGGAACTAGGGTTTATTCTTTTGCATACACAAACTGTACAGGTTCATGCGTAAGTACCATGCCACCGTTTGGCTTTACTTGGACCTACACTTATACCATTGATAGGAGTATTCATCCTTCAGAAAGTGGTGGACCTGTAGATGACGAATCAAATGTTACTTGTGCAAGTTTGGCAATGCCCCTAAGTATGGCAATGCCACCAATTCCCTTACCTGTGGTAGTTTCTTCTTGTGACGGTGATCCTTTGGTACCTAGTGGGCCATTACAAAGATCTCAGTTTAATATAGATTTTAGCAGTACGGTTTTAATTGGACCAAATGCAGCTCCAGATACTTGGTATACTGATAGATATGCTCCTTTTGCTTTTGAGATGGTTAACTATATGGGTGGTGATAGGTTAAAACATTCTATAGATATGACAGCATGTGATGGTTGTCGTGGTTCTCAAAATGGAGCATTTTATAACACTCAAGGTAGAAAATATGATTTAGGAGCTGGTACTGACTATGCAGAAATAGATTTGTATGTACCATCCAGTTGGGAAACGACGGGCAGGAGGATGGCCGGTTTTTGGGCTACTGCTTTTAACATAGTCAATACTCCATCCGGTTTTCCGATTATTGAATTTACAAGTGATGGTGGAAATCCAAGATTTAGGGTTGGACCTGCCGATAATGGTCCTGTATATAATTGGGTAAATCTAGGTTTGCCTGCAGGATTTGTATATGATTCATGGGTGAAATTACAAATAAGGTTACTCCCATCAGGTGAGTTTTTATTTACAGTAGGAAACTTGAATTACCAAACCACATACCTGTCAGGGAATGGTACTGTACGCTTGGGTAATGTGATTTTACAGGGACATAACACTTCAAGTCCGGGTGTAACTTATGATATTTATTGGGATAATTTCCTTTGGAGAGAAGCTTATGACGAGCCAATGTGCGAGGGTGTCATTACCTATACCTATGATCATACAGATTGTGCCGGATTGGTATATCCGTGGACATATACTTATAATGTGAAGGATGATGTAGATCCTACAGTGACTGCACCAAGCACATCAGACCTGGAATGTGCAGCTGATTTACCTGCAGCACAAACAACTATAGCTGGGTTCAATGCCCTTACAGGTGCAGCGTCGAGTGATAATTGCACAGCTACGGTGAATCTGACAGTAGCGTCGAATGATGTTATAACAACGGCGGGCAGTTGC
>JBGSOH010000572.1:0-28705 GCA_041739205.1 Saprospiraceae bacterium | reverse complement strand
TCTGCTATAGTTATCGGATCGATTTTTATAAAAATCCCCTGGCAAGAAGCTAAAGACGCCATCAAAGGAACCGTATTTTTATTATGTTTGGTGACTGCCGCTTCCATGATGCCTGTAGAAACACTACCAAATGCATCATGGATTACAGCCTTTGCACTTGGATTTATTTCTGCTGTTTTTGATAATATTCCATTGACAAAACTCTGCTTAGAGCAAGGCCACTTTGATTGGGGAATCTTAGCCTATGCTGTTGGATTTGGTGGATCTATGATGTGGTTTGGTTCATCAGCAGGTGTGGCGATTACCAATAAATTTCCACAAGCAAGAAATGTAGGTACTTGGCTGAAACATGGATGGCACGTGATGCTTGCTTATGTAATTGGATTTTTTGTGCTTTATGGCACGATGGGATGGCATCCTTCTGACAACAAATCACATACTGAACCTGCTAGCAATTGCAAAGTGATAGATTGTAAAGCAAGATTAAATGCTGAATCTATAAATCAATCACTAGAATAATCATTTGGTAAAGCACTCTTTCCACAAATATATTCAGTCTATTAATCAATCACCACAACAGAATATAAAACTGTGTGAGCAAAAATATATTACAATCAGGCAAACATTTTAAATCCTTATGAGTTACTCGAAGAATTTTATTCTTTATATCGGAATTTAATTAATATATTTTTCATTAACTTTGCGGCTTGTTATTAAATCGACAATTATAAATCAATTTACTTTGGATACATCAGTTATAGAAAATATACGATTAGATTACTTTTCCATTTTAGTCCAGTTTATATTGGTGGTTGGATTTGTAGGCGGAACATTTATTCTGACACATATTCTAGGTCCAAAACGTAAAGGCACCCAAAAACTACAAAGTTTTGAATGTGGTCTAGATTCCATCGGTAGTGCAAGATTGCCATTTTCAGTCAAGTATTTCCTTGCAGCTATTTTATTTGTACTTTTCGATATCGAAATCATATTTTTTTATCCTTGGGCCATCAATTTTAGAGAACTGGGTTATGACGGATTACTTAAAATGATCATCTTCATTACGCCATTTTTATTAGGATACTATTACGTCATCAAAAAAGGAGCACTAAAATGGGACTAAATACATCTAAATTACCCAACGGACCAGAAATGTATGTCGGTGAAGGTTATGGATTGACGCAGATAGAAAAAGTCATTGGAATGGCGCGTGCGAATTCGATTTGGCCTCTACCCTTTGCAACTTCTTGTTGTGGTATAGAATTTATGGCGACTATGGCATCTACCTACGATTTGGGCAGATTTGGTGCAGAGCGATTGAGCTTTTCGCCAAGACAAGCAGATCTATTGATGGTCATGGGCACGATCGCAAAAAAAATGGGGCCTATACTCAAACAAGTTTACACACAAATGGCTGAACCAAAATGGGTGATTGCTGTAGGCGCTTGTGCAAGTAGTGGAGGTATTTTTGATACATACTCCGTCCTTCAAGGCATTGACAAAGTGATCCCAGTAGACGTGTATGTGCCTGGATGTCCGCCTCCGCCTGAAGCAATCTTGGATGGTATTTTAAAGATTCAAGAGTTGATCAAAAACGAACCACTCAGAAGAAGAGAATCAGCTGAGTACAACGATTTACTTCAAAGTTATCAAATAGACTAATGGCAGAAGCAAACAATCAAATATTGAGTGAAGCCATATCAGCACAATTCGGCAGTCAAGTCTTAAGTATTGAAGAGACCTATGCTACCTTGGATATTGTGGTAGAAAAATCGATCATTATTCCATTTATATCTTGGCTAAAAACACATAAAACATTTCAAGTAAATTTCTTGACAAGTTTGTGTGGTGTACATTTTCCAGAACAAAATGATAGGGAACTTTCTGTAGTCTATCACTTGCATAGTTTTATCAATAATATCAGGTTTAGGGTTCATGTATTTTTGCCAGCTTCCCAACCAGAAATACCTACCTTAACAACCTTATTTGCAGCGGCAAACTGGATGGAAAGGGAAACATTTGAGTTTTATGGCATCAAATTTTTAGGTCATCCAGACCTCCGCATCATTCTAAATGTAGAAGACATGGATTACCATCCTTTATTAAAACAATATCCTTTAGTGGACGCTACTAGAACAGACAAAGATGATAAATATTTCGGACGATAATTTTGAAAAACATAAGGCACTGAATGGTCAGGAACAGTCAGATCAGGAGTTGAAACAATACAACTATCTGAATCTGGGACCTACCCACCCTGCTACCCACGGTATTTTTCAAAATATACTAAAGATGGATGGTGAAGTTATTGTAGATGCACAACCTACGATAGGTTATATCCATAGAGCCTTTGAAAAACTAGCAGAAAACAGACCTTTTTACCAAATTACAACCATTACTGACCGACTCAATTATTGCTCATCACCAATCAACAATATAGGTTGGCACCTTACTGTAGAGAAACTTTTAGGTGTAAAAACGCCTAAAAGACTGGATTACCTTAGAGTCATCATCATGGAATTAGCTAGAATTGCTGACCACATTATTTGTAATAGCGTTGTTGCTGTAGATACAGGAGCTTTGACTGGATTTTTGTATGTATTTCAATGGAGAGAGAAGATTTACGAAATATATGAAGAGATTTGTGGTGCTAGGTTGACTACTAATATTGGTAGAATTGGCGGCTTCGAAAGGGATTTTTCTGAAAAAGTATTTGCTAAAATAAATAACTTACTTTCGGAATTGCCAGCAGCACTTTCTGAGTTTGAAAAACTCGTGATGCGCAACCGAATATTTATGGATAGAACGGTGAATGTTGGTGGTATTACCGGAGAAAGAGCCTTAGAATATGGTTTTACAGGACCTAATCTCAGAGCGGCAGGCGTGGATTATGATGTGCGAGTCATGACGCCTTATTGTTCTTATGAAGACTTCGACTTTACAATTCCAGTAGGTAGTAGTGGTGACACTTATGATCGGTTTTGCGTAAGACAAGAAGAAATGTGGCAAAGCATCAGCATCATTAAACAAGCATTAAAAAACCTGCCGAATGGTGATTTCCACGCAGATGTTCCTGAATTTTACTTACCTCCCAAAGAAGAAGTATATAACACAATGGAAGGTTTGATTTGGCATTTCAAAATCGTCATGGGTGAAATAAATGTCCCGAAAGGCCAAGTTTATCAAAGCGTAGAAGGTGGCAATGGAGAGTTAGGTTATTATTTAGTTAGTGATGGCGGAAGACAACCTTATAGATTGCATATTAGAAGACCTTGTTTTATTTATTACCAAGCATATCCTGAGATGATCAAAGGCTCCATGCTGAGTGATGCCATCCTCACGATGAGTAGTATGAATGTCATTGCAGGCGAACTTGATGCTTAATTTTACAAAATTTCGAATTTGAATCATAGTATGAATATTCAATTTTCTCAAGAATCCATGTCTGAAATCAATAAGGTTATAGGACATTTTCCACCAATAAGAAAAAAATCGGCGCTTTTACCTGTACTTCATATTGTACAAAAAGAGTCTGGTTGGTTATCACCAGAAGTCATGGATAAAGTAGCAGAAATATTGGAAATCAAACCAATAGAAGTATATGAAGTAGCTACATTCTACTCCATGTACCATACCAAACCTGTAGGAAAACATGTCATAGAAGTTTGTCAGACAGGACCTTGTATGATTTGTGGTGCAGACAAAACAATCGCGTACATTGAAACTAAACTAGGCATCAAAGTAGGTGAAACAACAGCTGATGGCTTATTTACTTTAAAAACTGTAGAATGTCTAGGTGCTTGTGGTTATGCTCCAATGTTTCAGATAGGCGAACAATATTATGAAAATCTTACCGAAGAAAAAATTGATGACATCATCAGACAATTATCTTCAAACGCTAATAATATATAAGGGATTATGGGCAGAAAGTTGTTATTAGAAAATATAGAAAAACCAGATATCAATACGATAGATGGTTACTTAAAATACGGTGGGTATCGATCTTTGGACAAAGTACTGAAAGGTATGTCTCCTGATGAAGTGACTGAAGAAGTAAAAACTTCTGGCTTAAGAGGTCGTGGTGGTGCAGGATTTTCCACTGGTCTAAAATGGACCTTTATTGACAAATCTACAGACAAACCTAGATACTTGCTATGTAATGCCGATGAAAGTGAGCCTGGTACTTTCAAAGATAGATTGTTGATGGAAAAAAATCCACATTTGCTGATCGAAGGGATGATCTTATCGAGTTATGCTTTGGGATGCAACACAGCTTACATTTATATTCGGGGTGAGTATATGTTTATCCTTCACATTTTAGAACGTGCCATTCAAGAAGCTTATGCAAAGGGTTTCCTTGGACAAAATATAAATGGATCAGGTTTTAATCTCGATTTATATGTCCATCCGGGTGCAGGTGCTTATATATGTGGTGAAGAAACAGCACTCATCGAATCTCTAGAAGGGAAAAGGGGAAATCCAAGGATTAAACCACCATTTCCTGCGGTTTCAGGATTGTGGGATTGTCCTACGATTGTCAATAATGTAGAAAGTATTGCAGCTGTGGTACCTATCATTATGATGGGTGGAGCAGAATATGCCAAAATTGGTATTGGTAGATCTACAGGAACAAAATTGATCTCTGCATCAGGAAACATTAATAATCCTGGAGTATATGAAATTGAAATGGGCGTTCCCGTAGAAGAATTTATTTATTCTGATGAATATTGCGGTGGGATAAAAGGTGGATTAGATATCAAAGCTTGTGTGCCAGGTGGATCTTCTGTTCCAATCTTACCCAAAAGTCTTTTATTCAAAGAGAGTAATGGCAGTCCTAGATTGATGACCTATGAAAGTCTTAGCGAAGGTGGATTTCAAACAGGTAGTATGCTAGGTTCAGGTGGATTTATTGTCTATGATAAACAACAGTGCATCGTAAGAAATACTTGGAATTTTGCAAGATTTTACCACCACGAAAGCTGCGGTCAATGTAGTCCATGTCGCGAAGGTACTGGATGGATGGAACGTGTCTTGCACAATATCGAATATGGACACGGCAAAGAAGAAGATATCGATTTATTGTGGGATATCCAGCGTAGAATAGAAGGAAATACCATCTGTCCATTAGGAGATGCAGCAGCTTGGCCAGTTGCAGCTGCAATAAGACATTTCCGTCATGAATTCGAATACCATGTGAAATATCCACACCGAGTAAAAGATGCTGACCACGTCTATCAACCCGAGATGAAATATCAGACAGTATAATTAATAGGAATTAAGCAATACTTCAAAAAAGCAAAAAATGTTGAAGGTAACGATTGATGATATAAGTATAGCAGTACCCGCAGGAACAACCATCCTCCAAGCAGCTCGTATGATTGGCGAAAATGTACCACCAGCTATGTGCTATTACAGCAAACTAGAAGGTAGTGGTGGCAAATGCCGAACTTGCCTTGTAAAAGTAACCAAAGGTTCGGAAAAAGATCCACGACCAATGCCAAAGTTAGTAGCTAGTTGTAGGACAACCGTAATGGATGGTATGGAAGTGAGAAATACCACCTCACCTGAAGTCATGGATGCTAGAAAAGGAGTCACTGAATTTTTATTGATTAATCACCCACTAGATTGTCCAGTTTGTGACCAAGCAGGTGAATGTAAACTTCAAGACTTGTCCTACGAACACGGACTTGCTAAAAGTAGATATGCCTTCAAAAGAAGAGAATTCGAACGAAAAGATATAGGCGATAAGATCCAATTGCATATGAATCGTTGCATTCTCTGCTACAGATGTACCCAAGTAGCGGATCAGTTGACACCAGAAAGAGTACATGGCGTCCTAAATCGTGGTGAAGTTTCTGAAATTTCTACCTACATCGAAAATGCCGTAGACAATGATTTTTCTGGTAATATGATCGATGTATGTCCTGTGGGCGCTTTGACAGATAAAACATTTAGATTCAAATCACGTGTTTGGTTTACTAAGCCAGTTCATGCACATCGTGAGTGTCCAACTTGTTGTGGCAAAGTGACACTTTGGTATCAAGGTGCAGAAGTATTAAGGGTCACGGGTCGAAAAAATCAGTGGAACGAAGTAGAAGATTTCATTTGTAATACTTGTCGATTTGACAAAAAAGAAAAAAGTGATTGGATAGAAGATGGACCTGCGGATATCGACAGACATTCCGTCATTGCCCAAAACCACTTGACCTATGAGTTGCCCGTTATTCAAAAACACTTAGAAACCAATACTCAGCCAGAACAATAAGTCAAGTGAAAACCTTACGTAATCTAAGCATAAAATCATGGAATTAATCATTTTTAAAATATGTCTTGTTTTAGTACTTTTTTTGCTTTCGATCACGATAGCAGCTTACAGTACTTTCTCGGAGCGTAAGGTAGCTGCCTTTATGCAAGATAGAATTGGACCCAACAGAGCAGGACCATTCGGTCTATTGCAACCTTTGGCAGATGGTATCAAGATGATCATGAAAGAAGAAATCATGCCTGCCGACTCCAATAAACTGCTTTTTATCCTAGGTCCAGCCATCAGTATGATCACAGCATTGATGACTAGTGCAGTGATTCCTTGGGGACCTGATATCACCATCGGTGGTGAAAAAGTTCAATTACAAGTTGCCGATATCAATGTTGGTATCTTGTATATTATGGGTGTACTGAGTTTGGGAGTGTATGGCATCATGATAGGTGGATGGGCTTCCAATAATAAATTTGCGTTGCTAGGAGCAGTAAGAGCATCTACACAAATGATTAGCTATGAACTGGCTATGGGAATGAGCATTGTCGCCATCATCATGACAACAGGCTCATTGAGTTTAGGAAATATGGTAGAAGGTCAGAATGGATGGCATGGTATGGGATGGAATATATTTTTACAGCCATTAGGATTTTTAATCTTTCTCATTTGTGCTTTTGCAGAGACCAATCGTACCCCTTTCGATTTACCAGAGAGTGAAACAGAATTAGTTGGTGGATATCACACAGAATATTCGAGTATGAAGCTTGGCTTTTATTTATTTGCAGAGTATATCAATATGTTTTTGTCGTCAGCGGTTATTACTTGTTTATACTTTGGTGGATACAATTTCCCATTCATGGATATGGTGCAAGCAAATACACATGAAGTCCTATTTGCTTTAATATGTGTAGGCGTATTCTTAGCGAAAATCATCTTTTTTATATTCTTTTTTATGTGGGTAAGATGGACGATACCGAGATTCCGATTTGACCAATTAATGAATCTAGGATGGAAGGTTTTATTGCCATTATCCATTGTCAATATGTTAATCACAGGTGCAGTCATCTTGTACAATCAATAAAATATGCAATCACTAACCAATAGAAGCAAGGTCGTTTCTAACAAAAAAATGACTTGGACAGAAAGGATGTATATTCCTGCTATTTTAGCCGGTTTGAGAGTCACTATTTATCATTTTTTTAAGAAAAAGGTGACCATACAATATCCTGAACAAACCCGAGAGCATAGCCAATACTTCAGAGGCAGACATGTGTTAAAACGTGATGAAGAAGGTCGGGAAAACTGTACAGCCTGTGGTCTTTGTGCAGTAGCTTGTCCAGCAGAAGCCATTACCATTGTAGCCGAAGAGCGCAAAAAAGGAGAAGAAAACCTTTACAGAGAAGAAAAATATGCCGCTGAGTATAATATCAACATGTTGCGCTGTATTTTCTGTGGACTTTGCGAAGAAGCTTGTCCAAAAGACGCCATTTATCTCACTACCACGATCAGTACATCAGATTATCATAGAGATCAATTTATATATACAAAAGATATGCTTGTAGAAGGTATCCAAGATGTAGATAGAATTGACATCAGTAGTCGTCGCACAGGTGTTCGTGAAGGCGCGATGTAAGTGTTTTAAACAAAAATATGTAATTAATGACCGAAGTCTTATTTTATTCGTTAGCAGCCATAAGTATTATTAGTAGCATTCTGATGATTTTTCATAAAAATGCCATGTATAGTGTCTTGTATCTCCTGATTTGTTTCTTTTCAGTGGCAGGTTTATTTGTTATGCTCAATGCTCAGTTTCTGGCTGTCGTCCACGTCATTGTATATGCAGGGGCGATCATGGTTTTGTTCCTGTACGTCATCATGTTTCTCAATATGAGTACACCCATCACCATACGGAAAAGCAAGTTGGTCATGGGTATTGCTGTATTTACAGGATTGTTACTTTGTTTTGTGTTGACTACGGCATTGTGGAGTACAGATTTTGGCAGTAATCCCGCTATTGTGGATCAAAATATAGGCCTAGCTTCCACATTAGGAAAAGTATTGTTCAAAGAATTTTTAATACCTTTTGAAGTATCAAGCGTCTTGTTTCTCTCAGCGATGGTAGGTATTGTAATATTCAATAAAAAAGATGTAAAAGATGAAATCGACATAAAAAATAATCATGGTTAATTTTTTCTAACCAAAATGATTATTTTTTATCAAAGATTCCATTTGACAATTAAAAAACAAATAAATATGAACAAATGAATAATATGGCAGGATTACAAGATCAGCTTAGGCTTGTGCCACTAGAGCATTATGTTTTTTTATGTATTGTTCTATTTTGTATTGGCATGACAGGCGTACTCTTACGTAGAAATTTGATCAATGTTTTTTTGAGTATTGAATTAATGCTAAATTCGGTCAACTTACTCGCAGTGGCATTTTCAGTTTATCACAATGATCCTAATGGGCAGGCTTTTGTCTTTTTTGTGATGGTCGTTGCAGCAGCTGAAGTGGCTGTTGGTCTCGCTATGTTGGTCATGATCTACAGAAATGTACGAACTGTGGACATCAATGCCCTCAATCAATTAAAATGGTAATATCATACATAAAAACATCATATTTTGAGTTCAGATATTTTACATAATCTCCCTGTCGTCGCCCTTCTTCTTCCATTAATTGGATTTTTGGGATATCTTTGGTATGGACGATGGCTCTCAGAAAAACAAGCAGGTACCTTGGCTAGTTCTTGGGTAGTTGTTTCTTTCATTTTGTCCGTGGTGTTATTTTTCGAAGTATCAACAACAGGTACAGCCGTTCAGATTCACTTATTTGATTGGATAAATACAGGCAAGTTCCACGTGCCATTTGCACTCCAAGTAGATCAATTGTCCGTTATCATGATGCTTTTGATCACAGGCGTAGGTAGTTTGATACACATTTATTCCATCGGTTATATGCATGGAGATGCTGGTTTCAACCGTTTCTTTTCCTATCTAAATCTCTTTATATTTTTTATGTTGGTCTTGGTGATGGCCAATAATTATGTTTTGATGTTTGCAGGATGGGAAGGCGTCGGATTATGCTCCTATTTACTGATAGGTTTTTGGTACAAAAATCATGATTATAATACAGCGGCAAATAAAGCATTCATCATGAATAGAATAGGCGATTTGTGTTTATTGTTCGGTTTATTTATGATATTTAGTCAGTTTGGAAGTTTCGAATATGCCGATATCAATCTACAAGCTAGCAATAATGTGGCTATAAATACCACAGTAATTACAGGGATCACCTTGCTACTTTTTGCTGGTGCTACGGGTAAAAGTGCGCAGCTGCCACTTTATACCTGGCTTCCTGACGCCATGGCAGGACCTACACCTGTGAGTGCATTGATACATGCTGCTACGATGGTGACAGCAGGTATTTATTTAATCATTAGATCTAATGTTTTATTTATAATGGCGCCTTTTACCAACGATATTATCATGATCGTAGGATTGACCACGGCCATTTTTGCAGGATTGATCGCTTTTAAACAAAATGATATCAAAAAGGTACTCGCCTACTCTACCGTCAGCCAATTAGGACTGATGTTTTTTGCTTTGGGATTAGGTGCTTATGGCGCTGCATTCTTTCATTTATTGACGCATGCATTTTTCAAAGCTTTATTATTCCTAGGAGCAGGTAGTGTCATTCATGGACTTAATGGAGAGCAAGATATTAGAAACATGGGTGGATTGAAGAAGTATATGAAATCTACGCATATTGTATTTCTAATCGGTGTTTTAGCCATCATTGCATTACCGCCATTTGCAGGATTTTTCTCTAAAGACAATATACTTACAGCAGCTTTTATTAAGAGTCCGTTACTTTGGGTAATGGCTTTGATTTCTGGTCTATTGACAGTGTTTTATATGCTACGTCTTTATTTTTTGGTTTTCCAAGGTAAAGAAAGAATGGAAACCAAAGTAGCTTCACAAATCCACGAATCACCAATGGTTATGTTGTTACCATTGTTTGTTTTGGCCATACTTTCAGTTTTCGGTGGTTTGATGAATATTCCTGAATTGTTTCATGGTACTAAATGGCTAGAGCACTTTATTTCACCAATCGTCAGTATGTCAGATGTACACTTAGAACATAGTACAGAATGGATGCTTTTGGGGATTTCATTAGTTTCTATTTTGGCTGTTGGATATATAGCTTACCATAAATATGTACGCTTATTTATGATACCAGAGTTGGATGTTCAAACGGCACAAATGCCACTAGCTAGGTTACTCAAAGAGAAGTTTTATGTAGATGAATTATATAACGCTATAATTGTCAAACCACTTTTCAGCATTTCAAAAATGGTGATGTCGTTTTTTGAAGAAAAAGTCATCCATCAGATTACCAATGGCAGTGGACAATTAACCTTATTTTTATCTGGTGCAATCAGAAAAACCCAAAACGGATTTATCAGCTATTATTTATTTGCCATGGCTTTGGGCGTATTGGGTATTTTAACAATCTTTATTATTCTAAGCTAATGAATATACTTTTCATATTACTGATACCCTTCTTATCTGCCTTGATCATCTTATTGGCTAGCTTTAAGCTAAGTCAAAAACTTGCTATTTTATCATCTGCTGCTTCAGTAGTTGTAATTGGTTTCATGTTGGCATTATTTGGTCAAAATACTGCTGCCATTTCTTCGATAGATTTACCTTGGATTGCATCGATGGGTGTACATTTCCACATTGGTGCAGATGGCATGAGTTTGTTGATGATATTAATTTGTAATGTAGTGGCGCTCATCAGTATGTATGTATCATTAGGTGATCAAATCCACAATCCAAAACAGTATTTTGCCCTGATCCTGTTCATGCAGACCTTTATGAATGGTGTCTTTGTTGCACAAGATTTGTTTCTTTATTACATCTTTTGGGAACTGGCTTTGATACCCGCCTATTTTTTATTGCTGATATGGGGAAAAGGTGAAAAATTGCGACCTGCTACTATCAAGTTTTTTCTTTTTACATTATTGGGAAGTTTATTAATGCTGATTGCGATTGTCTGGTTAGGCAATGCGGGGACAACATCAGATTATAGTCTCTCAGCTATTTCTGGCTTAACAATAGACACAGAGACGCAACTTATGATTTTCGGTGCTTTTATGGTTGCTTATGGAATCAAAACGCCTATTTTCCCTCTGCATAGCTGGCAAGCAGATACGTACACTTTTGCACCTGCACCTGTGACTATATTACTTTCGGGAGTCATGTCAAAAATGGCATTGTACACTATCATAAGATTTGTAATACCCGTAGTGCCTGAAGCTGTAGCGGAATATGGCATATACTTCATGTATGCAGCTACTTTTGGCGTTCTTTATGCATCTATTATTGCATTGACACAAAAAGACTTTAAACGTATGTTGGCTTATATTTCTATGGCACACGTAGGTTTGATTTTTGCGGGCATTTTGACATATTCTCAGGCTGGTTTATCAGGCAGTATGGTACAAATGGTAGCCCACGCTATCAACTCAGCAGGTTTGTTTTTTATAGCCAATCTGTTGTTTAAAATCAAAAACACACATGATATCCAAGCATTCGGTGGACTGAGACAATACATGCCCATTTTTGCTGGATTATACATGGTGACTATGTTCGGTAGCATCGGTGTACCAATAACCAATGGATTTATAGGGGAATTTATGATACTCACTTCTTTGTACCAGTATGATGTCATCGTCGCTTTATTAGCTGGTTCAGGGGTCATCTTAGGTGCTGTATACATGTTGCGTTCTTATAAAACAATTATGTTGGGACCTGACCATTCTACCATTCAAACCGATATCATTGGTACAGACAAGTACCTTCTGTATAGCATCGCCTTTGTCATCCTTTTCACAGGTATATTTCCTGCGTGGATCGGTCAATTGTGCGAAACTTCCATTCAAAACATCCTTCAACCATATTTACAGAAATAATGAACGTAATAATCCTACTTGCCATCACTGGTATTTTTAGCATGTTTTCTGGGATATTTAAGCAGAAAATGTTAGCTCTGCCTGTCATTTTGCTAGCTTTTATTTCAGCATTGGTTTTGTTGTCCTTAGGTTATTTAGGTGATTTCACCGCATTGACCAATAATATGGTTTTGTTTGATGCACATGCAATCAAGTTTAGTATGGTCATTGTCTTTCTGTCCATTTTTGTGTTTATTATGGGCCAATACTACTACAGCGAAGACATCGAACACTTGACAGATATATTTGCGTTATTTGTATTTTCGATCGTAGGTGGTATTTTGTTAGTTTCATTTCAAAATCTGACCATGTTATTCTTAGGTACAGAGATACTCTCCATCCCTTTATATATATTAGCAGCAAGCAACAGAAGAAGCTTAGCTTCCAATGAAGCGGGACTTAAGTACTATTTGATGGGTTCATTTGCCACTTGTTTTTTATTGTTGGGTATCACTTTAATTTATGGTGCACATGGAAGTTTTGACCTTGATATCATCACAGCTTCTATCACGGCAAAAGGGCTTTCATCCTTATTTATAACAGGTGTGATCTTAATCTTGTGTGCATTTATATTCAAATTATCAGCAGTGCCATTTCATTTTTGGGCACCCGATGTTTATCACGGCGCACCGACTGTATTGACAGCATTTGTAAGCACCGTTGTGAAAGTAGCAGTATTTGGTGCATTGCTCAAATTTATGCTTTTTATTGGTGATCATCAAGGAGAGAAATGGACGATTTTGTTTATGTTGGTCATCATTGCCACTATGATATTTGGAAATATCGTTTCAGTGAGACAAACCAATTTCAAGCGTCTACTAGCTTATTCTGGTATTGCCAATGTTGGATTTGTTCTTATTGCACTTCTTGCTATTAATGACCTCACATCATCCTACATACTTTACAATCTCCTAGCATATGGTATAGCATCTATCTTAGCATTTAGCATATATGCTACCATAAAAACCAACACGGGAATAGACACCATAGAAGGATTAGCGGGTTTAATGGCGAATAATAAACTGTTGTCAATAAGTCTAATTTTTGCTATGTTTTCCTTCGCAGGCATTCCGCCCCTTGCAGGCTTTTTTGGTAAGTATTTCATTATCGTCAATGCCGTGAATTCCGGTTATATTTGGTTATCGATCATAGCTGTAGTATCTTCTGTCATTGCCGCTTATAACTACCTAAGGGTATCTGCTATTTTAGTAAGTCACAATTCAGAAATTGCCGTAATTCCTATGAGTACTTTGTACAGAATCTTTCTGGTAGCTTGTATCATATGTATTGTTGTAATAGGAATTTTGCCAGACCACGTCTTAGGGATTTTGGGGTAGGAAGAGAATATAGCTGTAAAATAATTTGAGAAATTGAGAATCATTTAAGATCATGTTGTGTTGATCTATTTGTATAATATCAGTTTAGCATATATAATTTCAGTAATAAATTTTCTTCGTCATGAAATCAACCATACTATTGCTGATATTAATATTGACAAAAACATTACAGTCTTTTGGTCAAATTGAAGACGGCATCTATTTTGATAAATCAGATTTTATTCGTTTCAACAAAGACACCATAGATTTTAAACTAGAAAGTGAAGGTGGGATTACATTTGATATCATGGCAAGTGGTACATTCAAACTGCTAGACAATTTTATCATTGTGAATGCCTGTGAATACAATGGAATGAAATCGTCTCACACAAAAATACCAAGTCAAAATAAAATTACCAAGTTTTATGTTTATAGCAATGATAACCTTCCTGTAAAAGGAGTAAATGTGATGTTAAAAGATGTTGATGGTAAATTTCTATCAGGTACTATAACAAATGAAGATGGAATTGCTAATATTGAAAAAAATGATTTAGCACACATTGTTTCCTTATCATTGATGGGTTTCGATAATTATTCTTTTGCATTTACTACAAACTTTGATTATCAAGTAAATTTAATGAATTATGAAGTTATAGAAAATCAACAAATCATTTTTAAAATAAATGAATGGAACAATGATTCAATAAATCTTACATTATTATCAACTGATTTCAAAACAAATTCACCAAAAAAGAAAAACCTTTTAAAATTAAACAAACAAGCGAAAGCACTATCATACAGTAAAAGACTTTTTACTAGATAATAAACCAAGTCTTCAAATTATCCATTCCAAATAATTCTAAAAGATCTCAACCTTAGCCTTAATCTCAACCTTAGCCTTAGTCTCAACCTTAGTCTTAACCCATCAAGTTGAACAACATAGCGGCACTCATTAAAATCATGATACCATCTTCAATGATCGTAACAGTACTCATGGGTAGATTAAAAACAGCGCCAAGACAAGCACATTGGATTTTCTGTTTATTCAGCACTGACTGCAGTACTCCTATAATACTTATGGTCATCACAACCAACGTTACTGCATTGGTCAAGATTGGGTTAAAATCAATCAAAAAAGCGATACCTAAACCAAATTCTACAAAAGCATACAAATACGCCCACGCAGGTACTTTTTTAGCTAGCACATCATACATCACATAACTCTCTGCAAATCCTTTAAGATTTAGAAACTTAAAAAAAGAGAACACCAAAAAGAATCCCGCCATAAAGTGTCGCATCCACATCATTGTGTCAAAACTATCATTTCTGAGTTGAACCAAAATGGTTACTAAAGTGATATAGAAAAAATAAGAAGGATAGGCGTATAAGTTTCTAACCAAGATCTCGTGATTTCCTCAGTTTCTACAACATCTTTTGAAATTTGATATTTTGCTTCCAACACATTTTGGAAGTTAGTCACAGGAATATGCTTTTCCATACGAATATTGGCAGATTGTTTGTCCTTTGAGACTTCTGCACTAATCACACCTGCTACTGACTCTAAAGCTTTTTTTACTTTTGCCTCACAACTGCTGCATGTCATGCCTGTAAGTTGATATGTATGTTCCATTAACTCCAATTTAATTTACAATAATATAAAATTACAATAAAAATTTAAACATACTTTAAATATATTGTATCCAAGAAATGTTGGAACTACCTAAAAAATCGACTACAACTTTCTTAACTCAAAAATATCCTTTCTTCTATCTTTTAGATTACGAACACTACCTTTGTTATGGAGTTCTCTTAGCATGTCAACGTCTACATCCGCTATTAAAATCATTTCGGTATTTGCAGTTGCTTCGGCTTTGATACCATTGGCTGGAAAAGCAAAATCACAAGGTGTAAAAACCATAGATTGTGCATACTGGATGTCCATATTATGTACATTAGGTAGATTACCTACACTGCCTGCTATCGCTACGTAACATTCGTTTTCTATGGCTCTCGCTTGTGCACAGTTCCGAACACGAGAGTAGCCATTTTGGGTATCTGTAAGGAAAGGAACAAATAAAATATCCATACCTTCATCCGCAAGTAATCTACTCAACTCAGGAAATTCTACGTCATAGCATATTAATATACCGATCTTACCACAATCTGTGTCAAAAGCTTTCAACTTTTGGCCACCTTGCATACCCCATACTTTGGCTTCGTCGGGTGTGACGTGAAGTTTTTCGTACTTTTCTACCGTACCATCCCTTTTGCAAAGGTAGCCTGCATTGATCAAGTTATTTTCTTGCAACTCGGGCATACTACCAGTGATTACATTAATATTATATGCAATCGCCAATTCCGAAAATTTCTGTACAATACTACTTGTATGTTTTGCCAATTCTCTGATAGCTTCCGCTTCGTTGAGATGATTGTGGTCAGCCATCAAAGGCGCATTAAAAAACTCTGGAAACAAAGCAAAGTCAGCTCTATATCCAGATACTGCATCTATAAAGTATTCTGCTTGCTGCATCAACTCTTCGATGTAACTATAGGGACGCATCTGCCATTGAATCAATCCCAAACGCACCACTTTTTTATTAGCTGTAGGATTTACATTTTCTGGTTCGTAATACAAGTTGTCCCACTCAAGGAGTACCGCATATTCATTGGATTCCTTGTCGCCTTCTAGATAATTTTTTAAGATTCTGACTGGGTGAAAATCATTAGAAATCTGGAAGTTCAACACAGGATCAGCAATTTCCTTATGTTTTACTTTATCTATATATTGTTTTGGCGTAAGACTATCAGAATGTTGAGCATAATTGGGAATCCTTCCACCGAAAGTTATTCCTTTGAGATTCAATCTCTCACAAAGTTCCTTTCGATAATCATACAACCTTCTCCCTAATCTCAAGCCCCGAAATTCAGGTTTGATAAATACATCGATGCCATACAGCATATCGCCATTGTCAGTGTGCGTATTGAAGGTATAATTGCCTGTGATATCTTTATAAGTATGATTAATCCCAAATTTATCATAGTCAACAATGATGGAAAGAGCACATCCTGCTATTTGATTATTTACTTTAATGACAACTTGACCTTCAGGAAAACTATTGATAAGTGTCTCGATATGGTGTTCTCTCCAGTAGTTATTAGGCATACTTACGTAAGATTCTATCATAGTAGCTTTCAACTCTTGGTAATCGTCTATGCTTAAGAATGATAAGTCTATGTTTTGAATATCTGCCATATTATTTTAATGATATTTTTTTGTCTAATTTAAAAATAAATATTTCTCGATATTTTTAAATGACCTTGTTTTAATAAATTATTTTTTACCATTTTTCCGAAGCTTTTTGTCTTACTGACTTAATCTAAGATTTCGAATGAATAAGTGATTCTTTGAAAGCTTTAAGTAATTAATTAGGCTTCAAATATAAAAGAGTAACCCAACTAGTATGTAAATAGTTGTAACTTACCCAAATAAACAAGTACTATTAAAGACTATGATTGAAAATCTTAAGATATTATATTTTCCACAAAAAGAGCTATTTCGCACGCTCATCATTCCAAAACTTAGCATAAAAATACTTAGACAACGCCACTAGTTCCAAATCTGGGAAAGTGATCGGAACATAGGTGTTTTTAATTGGGTAATCATTTATAACACCATTCGGAGCAGCTAGCATTTCTATAAATACTTCCAAAAGCTGATGCCTGCATCCTTCCAATACATCATCATCTACTTTTTGATTAGCGAGTAGGATAAATGACAGTTTGAAACGTCCTATATCGTAATCTAATTCCTTTGATAATGAATAAAGTGCAATATCTTCCATAACTTCCATCTCCAAAAACTGAGCCATCAGGGAATCGCATGAGTCATGCCATTTTATTGCGTTTTCGTCTATTCGTTGAATAACTCTTGTATAGGTCACCTTTGTATTTTTTGTATGATGCTGCAAGGTAAAACTTCTTTATAGGTATCACCAGATTTTAAACAACATTTATTTTATAAAATTTGTTCTTCTCAACTATGAGGCTACTTCGAAAACACAAATTGATTGATAATCAACCGTATATTACCCTGACCCTATAGAAAAACGATTGATTATCAATGCAGTAGAAATCAAGATTTTCCATTTTATTTAAATTAAGGCCTTTTCGTAGTAGACTCAAGCTTAATTTGTTGTAAACAACTCAAAATCAACAGTTGGTCGTCAGAATTTAAGCACAACTATAAAACTGTGGACCCAATCCACCTAATATATCAGATAAATCATATCTTTGTCCCGAATAAAATTTTAAACAAGTGGGTATTTTAATTTTTTTGGCAATTTCTTATGTTTTACTTAGCGTAAGTCTTTATATGTTGTTTCCCAAAGCTGGCGTTGATGCTACCAAAGGACTTATTCCTGGTGTCAATTTTGCGGAATGGTGCAAGTTGATCGGTAGAAAACCTGTGTACGCTTTGTGGTTGCTCTTTCCAATAGTAAATATCTTCATTTTTACAGGAATGGCGGTTGACTTGGTAAGGTCATTTGGAAAATTAGAATTTAAACATACTGCTGCTGCAGTTATTTATGCACCTGCAATATTCTACAAACTTGCTACCAATCCTAATGATAAGTACATAGGACCTACCTTGGTCAGAGAAGCTGAGTATGCACAGAGTCTAGAAGAAGCTCGAGCTGCTAAAGATGCGTACAAACTTAAACAATTAGAAGAAAAAAATCCATATAAAAAATCAGTTCCTAGAGAGTGGGTAGAATCTATCGTATTTGCAGTTTTTGCAGCGGCATTTATTAGAATGTTTTTGATAGAAGCATACGTCATCCCTACCCCATCAATGGAAGGATCGCTCAATGTAGGTGACTTTTTATTTGTCTCTAAAGCGCATTATGGTATCCGCCCACCTATGACAATCGCCATGATACCGTTATTACACAATCAGGTACCATTTTTCGGTACAGAATCATATCTTAAAAAACCAAGTTTAGAATATACAAGACTCCCTGCCTTAGAAAAAATAGAAGCTGGAAAACCTATTGTATTCAATTGGCCTGTAGGAGATAGTGTATATATTACAAAGTCTAGATCTTATACTGTAGGACAAGTAGCACGTGAACCTGCCTACATCGAACAAGATAGGGAACTAGGTGTAAAAGTAAAAAATAAAGACTTCGTAGTCAGACCTGTAGACAAAAAAGATCACTACATCAAAAGGTGTGTAGCTGGTCCCGGAGACAGTCTACAGATCAAAGATAGACAAATATATTTGAATGGAAAACCTGTCAAAAATCCTAAACATCTACAATATCTTTATCAAATACAGTTGCCGCAAAATGTATCTGTAAACAATAAAAAACTAGATGAATGGGGCATTGATTTTGGAGATAATGCCATGGGCGGACCACAATTATTCAACAACGGTGGTGGCGTTTTATTCTTGGACAATGAGCAAGTTGAAAAACTAAAATCACTGGATCCAAATCTAATTGTTCAAATATATCCACAAAGATCTGAGCCACTTAAATTATTCCCTTTTGATACAATCGTTGGTTCACAAAACTGGTCTGTTGACAATTACGGACCTATCTGGATACCAAAGGCTGGAGCTACTACAAATCTTAACTTGTCTAATCTTCCATTTTACAGAAGAGCCATAGAAGTTTACGAAGGCAACAAACTCGAAGTAAATGGTCAAGATATACTCATAAATGGCGCTAAAGCGGACAGCTATACCTTCAAACAAGATTATTATTGGGCCATGGGAGACAATCGTCACAACTCAGAAGATTCTAGAGCTTGGGGATATGTTCCTTTCGACCACATCGTAGGAAAACCATTGTTTATTTGGTTCTCTACCAAAGAAGGAAGTATCGGAAATGGTATCAATTGGGAAAGGATATTTACATCTGCGGATAAGGAGTAGGATTTGTGACATCATATGGCTTTTTGCGTCAAAAAACATGGATTTATAAGTAAAATGTAATTGCTTACGTGTTTTTTACTCAAAAATTAAAGTAAATTGCGTAAATTTGCTTACAAATAATACAAGCCATGATACCAAAAACAAAAAATCTTGTTTTATTTTCTACCTTTTGTCTCTTTTCAGTACCTACTTTGATAGGTCAGCTTCCGAAAACGGATGTCTATTTGGCCACGATAAAAAACCTTGGCACAAAACCACAAATGACATCCTTGTCTTACTTAAGTAGCTTCAATAAAGATGGGTATAATAACCAAGCAAAGCTATTTGCTTATGACAAAATCTATTTGACTAGTGCGATAGATACCCACAAAATAACGGATATTTATAAAATAGATTTGAGTGATAATGAACTCACACAAGTTACAGCCACCGAACAAATCAGTGAGTTCTCCCCTACGCCTTCACCTATTAAAAATCATTTTTCTGTGGTGAGAATAGAAGCAGATGGTTCCACTCAAACTCTATGGTTGTATCCCGAAGACCAATCAAATAAAGGATATCGTGTTTTAAAAAAAATAGGAAATGTAGGTTATCATTGTTGGATAAATGAAGATTATGTGGCGCTGTTTTTGACAGGTAAACCTCATACTTTAGCTACGGCACAATTGTCTACTGGAAAAACTGAAGTGATTGCAAATGACATAGGTAGATGTATGAAGTATGATGGCAGCGGAAATTTGTACTTTGTGCAAAAAATACAGTCAGATGTATGGGTACTAAAATCGTATCAAATGGTTGACAAGACCATAAATACCATATGTCAAATGCCACCCAATAGAGAAGATTTCGAACTATTGCCTAATGGAAGTTTTATCATAGGTGATGGCCCAACTATCAAATCATTTAGCCCTGAGAAAGACAGTGCTTGGGTTGTAGTTTTCGACCTTAGCGACCAAAACATCATGAATATAAATCGCGTTAATATCATCAGAGACAGATTGGTCTTTATCAATAATAAATAATGAACCGTATATTTTTACTTACAGTTATATGTTGGGCTTTTTTGATTTCTTGTTCGACAACCAAAAAAACAAGTAATTATCATGATGAGTTAACCACTTATCGGGAGCAATATAAAAATGGTTTCTTACAAGATCCAAGGTCGCCACTAACTAAGGAAGATTTGCCATTTTTATCTTTTTATGAAGCAGATTTAAATCTTAAACTTAACTGTAACTGCACAAAAGCCACAGATGCAAAACCATTCGAAATGCCTACTTATAGTGGTGTGACTAGGACCTACATCCTTCATTCTATAGCTACTTGTCCATACCAAGGTCAAAGGTTAACTTTAGAATTATATAAAAACATCCACCTACCTATCAATCCGTTGTATAAAAACAATCTATTTCTTCCATTCAAAGACGAGACAAGTGGTGATTCTACTTATGGTGGTGGAAGATATATCAATCTAATGGTTACAGATATTGTAGATGATAAAATCATCATTGATTTTAACAAAGCATATAATCCTTGGTGTGCGTTTAGTGATGGATTTAACTGCCCTATTCCACCAAAGGCCAATCACTTACCTGTGTCAATAAAAGCAGGAGAAAAAATGTTTACTGGAACCTATAAAGAGAAAAAATCCTGATATCCATCGTAGATCAAATAGGCCATATTCTCAATTTTTCTGATACGCCCATTCGGATAGTTTCTTTGGTGCCTTCTATTACAGAAACCCTATGCTATGTTGGACTATCGGATCAAATAGTAGGTGTCACAAAATTTTGTATCCATCCGTCGGATATCAAAAAAAAGAGCCAAGTCATCGGTGGGACCAAAAATCCAAATCTCACCAAAATTCTGTCTTTGCATCCTGATATTATTATTGCAAACAAAGAAGAAAATAGACAAGAAGATATTGATATTTTAAGACAACAAATTCCCGTGTACACTTCAGATATTAAGACGTCCATTGATCATCTAAGATTTGTATCAGACATTCAAACTATCTTCCCAAATGCAAATGCTGAAAACCTTTTAAACAAATTAACAGCTATTTTACCTTATCAAGAAAATAGGTTGATCAGAAGTTGTTATTTGATATGGAAAGATCCTTGGATGAGCATCGGTAATGATACTTTCATACATCACATGATGGAGAAATATGGATTTGAAAATATATTCGGTCTTCTACAGCGATATCCTATTTTAACCATAGATGACATCAAAGCAGCAAGTCCAGAAGTCTTATTTTTATCATCTGAGCCTTTCCCATTCAAAGAAAAACACATAGTTGATTTACAAGAAGAATTTCCAAACATTCATATTAGACTTGTAGATGGTGAACTATTTTCATGGTATGGACCTAAAATGTTAGAAGCGCATGAATATTTGATAAAATTGCATGCATTATTGGTGAAAGCGTGAATAACGGCTACTTAACATTACCAAACTTATTCTGTTATTTTACCTTTCTCAATAAGTATTTTTCTTACTTCATCTTCAGAGAGCTTTGTGTATTTGGCTATTTGTTTTATAGGTATTCCATCTTCGTGTAAAGTTAAAATCATTTCAATTTTCACCTTTTGTTCACCTATTTGCATACCAATCTCTTCTCCTTCCTTTCGTACTGAATCGATGGCATGTTGACTAATTCTCACATTTTTGAGATAATCGATATAATTATTTTGGGTGGCTGCGTCCATTTTATTTAAATTTAACTTTTTAGAGACTTGCTTTAGACCTTTTGCATTAAATTCATTGGGTAATTCAGTATATTTAAGAAAATAAACGCACTGATCTAATGACGTTCTTATTATATCATCAAATTTATTTATTTTGAACAAGATAATCTCTGGAAATATATCTGATGGATATGTTTTCCTAAATTCCTTCTGTTGTGCAGGGCTTAACTCAAGCGCATCATGTCTATATATTCCTTTAAAATCCATACGACCATGATAAATATAATCATCACCACGACCTAAATCAAAATATAAAATATTGATAGAATAAACTTTTTTGACTTTATCGTAATTATAACCTTCGTACATATGTTCTGAAACTACCTTCGAAACAGCATAATTTAGTCTAAGAAAATAATCGATTTGGTCATAAAATTGTATTTCAATGAAGATCAACTCATTTTTACTATTTTCACAAAACACATCAACTTGATTGAATTTGTCATCGTTATGGACTTTATTACTTTCAGACTCGATAATTGCCTTTACAACTATATCCTCAGACAACGTCTCAGACAAAAAGCCTTCTAAAATATCAAAATTGACTTTTTGTCTCAACAAACTTTTTGCTGCCCAATCAAAACTCACAAGTGTTCTTTGAATCATACGCATTTTATTCAACAACAAAATTAAAGAAATAATTTCTAAGCTAATCATTTTTTAGCAAAAATAACCTCGATATTTATTATCAATCGATTTTTAAACAATTCTTTGCAATTCAATACTTATTTAGATGCAAAAAGCTTATATTAATTTCTTCATGTCTAAATTTCCTTTTTTTGCCCTTTCTGCTGTATCTTTACCCTGCGATTAATATAGGATAGTCTTTGGGTAATCCAACACTATTTTTTACTTTTTCATATAATACCACCATCCAAATGATCTTTTTTTTGTTTACAACCACATAATCATTAATATAGACAACGTGAAATACAATCTCTTCCAAAAAGAAATACTAACAGGCATAGATGATTTCTTACCTGAAGCAAAAAGTCCTGATGTGGCTTACTCACACGCACCCAAAAGAAATATCACCAAAACATTGACCAAAGAAGATAAAAAACTTGCAGTCAAAAACGCACTTAGATATTTCCATCCTGAACATCATGAAGTGCTAGCAAGAGAGTTTTACAAAGAGTTAAACACTTATGGTAGGATATATATGTATAGGTATTTACCAGAGTATGAGATGTTTTCTCGTCCTATAGATCAGTATCCCGCAAGAAGCAAACAAGCGGCTGACATTATGCTAATGATCCAAAACAATCTTGACCCAAAGGTAGCTAAACATCCACAGGAACTTATTACTTATGGTGGCAATGGCGCTGTATTCCAAAACTGGGCACAATATCGCTTGACCATGCAATATCTATCTGAAATGACTGATAAGCAGACCTTGGTTTTGTATTCTGGTCATCCGCTTGGACTTTTTCCTTCTCATAAAAATGCACCTCGTGTCGTGGTGACCAATGGAATGATGATCCCAAATCACTCTAGCAAAGAAGATTGGAATAAATATAATGCGCTTGGTGTCACTTCTTATGGACAGATGACAGCTGGTTCGTTTATGTACATCGGTCCACAAGGTATCGTCCATGGTACGACCATAACGCTACTAAATGCTGGACGTAAACTTGGTCTTGGACAGGACAATCTACGTGGCAGTGTATTTGTAACTTCTGGTCTTGGTGGTATGTCTGGTGCACAAGCATTGGCAGCTATTATCACAGGTGCTGTGGGTGTCATTGTAGAAGTGGATAAAGATGCTATATCACAAAGGGTAACTGATGGTTACATCAAACAAGAAAATGTTTATACGGATCTTCCTTCATTGATCAGTAAAATCAATGATTGCAAAAACGAACAAGAAGCCATAGCGCTTGTCTATCATGGCAACGTGGTTGATTTCTGGGAAGCAGCTGTAAAACTTGAATTAAAGGTAGAATTGGGATCAGATCAGACATCCTTGCACAATATTGATGATCTTGGTTACTGTCCTGTAGGTTATAGTTTTGATGAAGCTAAAAAATTGCTGGCAAAAGATAAGGATAAGTTCATGACCGAAGTACGCAAAACGCTGGTCAGACATGTGAAAGCCATTAATACGCTTGCAGAAAAAGGCATGTACTTCTGGGATTATGGCAATGCATTCCTCAAAGAAGCAGGTGAAGCGGGAGCTGATATTTGGAGAAATAAAAAACTAAAAACATATAAATATGCATCCTATGTAGAAGATATCATGGGACCAATGTGTTTTGATTATGGATTCGGTCCGTTCAGATGGGTATGTCTTTCAGGCAAAACTTCTGACTTATACAAAACAGATAAAATAGCTGCTAAAGTCCTCATCAAATTGTACAAAAAAGCACCTGAAGAAATTCGTGGACAGCTCAATGACAATATCATTTGGATAGAAAGTGCTAGGAAAAACCTACCTATTGTGGGTTCGAAATCAAGAATATTGTATGCAGATGCGGAAGGAAGGATAGAAATAGCACTTGCCTTTAACAAAGCTATCAAAGATGGTATCATCAAAGGGCCAATTGTGCTCGGAAGAGATCATCATGATGTGTCAGGCACAGACTCACCTTATAGAGAAACATCCAATATCTATGATGGATCCAAATTTACAGCTGATATGGCTGTGCAGAACTTTGTAGGAGATTCTTTCAGAGGAGCCACTTGGGTATCCTTACATAATGGTGGCGGTGTAGGTTGGGGAGAAGTCATTAATGGTGGATTCGGAATGGTGATAGATGGCAGCAAACAGTCCAAAAAGAACATCAAGTCCATGTTGCATTGGGATGTCAATAATGGTATCGCTCGAAGGAGTTGGGCTAGAAATGATGAAGCCATATTTGCCATCAAAAGGGCAATGGAACAAAATGAACATCTAAAGGTCACGATTCCCAATCTTGCGGAAGACGCGCTGATAGACAAAATCATCAAATAAGATGCTCGAAAAATGCCGAATTCTGTATAAAGGGGACATGATCGCTGGAAGTTTTTACGTTTTTGTAGGACTTATCCTGTTGTTATTTGCCGCCATCTTACATTATTTTACAGAGTCTCTCGGGTATCAATATTTGGCTATAGGATTTTTTATGTTTTTTTTGTATTGTGTCGGTAAGGGAACTTTCATCTATTACATTTCAAGGCAAAAACATGTTTATTATTGGACCATTGAAAACATAAGTCAACCTACCTTAGCAGATGAACTAGCGTATACTGAATATCGTATTGCCAAAAAAAATATCAACCGAAGGAGATATCTTTACACAACTTTGATATGTAGTGTTCTTGCTTTTCTAGGCATCTTTTCTTCCCAAAAAGGATTAATCATGGGTACCGCTATACCTATTGCCTTAATTTCGGGTATTGAGATGGGTATTGGTTTACTTACAGAGTTCAGGCTGAGAGAGTTTCATAGGATTTTATTGAAGGGTCGAGCGTAGTATTAAGCTTTTGGTGGTATGGCTTTCAGACATGCTACCGATAACTTCACACCGAAATACCGATACGATGTCTTTGAGCCATCGCATCAGAAGGAATTCTCTGGTAGTATGGCTTCAAGACATGCTACCGGTAACTAGCAGAAAAACCGATACGATGTCTTCAAGCCATCGCATCAGATGGAAAAGTCTTCGAGCCATCGCATTAGATTGAACATTAACCAACTATTCACACTACATATTACATAAAAATCATATCTTTGTGCCACTTTTGTGAAATCCCCAACAAAGTGGTTTAAAATTAAGCATAATGAGTAGAGAATTAGTTGTTTACAATAGTCTTACGAGACAGAAGGAGGTATTTAGCCCTTTACAAGAGGGATACATTGGGATGTATGTATGCGGACCTACCGTCTACAGTGATGTACATTTGGGAAATTGTAGGACTTTTATGAGTTTTGATATGATCTACAGATACCTGATGTATTTAGGATATAAAGTCAGGTATGTACGCAATATCACAGATGTGGGCCACATGCTAGATGATGGTGAAGACCGTATGTCCAAAGGTGCACGTCTAGACAATCTCGAACCAATGGAAGTTGCCCAAAAGTACACACTTGGATTTCATGATATGATGCGTATATTCAATACCTTATCACCAAGTATCGAACCACGTGCTACGGGTCATATTCTCGAACAAATAGAAATGGTACAAGATATCATAGACCACGGTTATGGATATATGAAAAACGGATCTGTCTATTTCGATACCATTAAGTTTGCAGAAAAAACGGGTGAGTATGGTAAGTTATCAGGACGTATCATAGAAGAATTAATTTCTGAATCTAGGGATAATCTTAAGAATCAAGATGAAAAAAATCATCCTTCTGATTTCGCTATATGGATGAAAGCATCTGATGAACACATTATGAAATGGAATTCCCCATGGTCGGTAGGATTTCCTGGGTGGCATCTAGAATGTAGTGCGATGAGTACGAAATACCTAGGCAAACAGTTTGATATCCACGGTGGTGGTAATGACCTAAAATTTCCACACCACGAAAACGAAATAGCCCAAAACGTAGGCGCTTGTGGTTGTCAACCTGCCAAATATTGGTTGCATACAAATATGTTGCTTATGAATGGCAAAAAAATGTCCAAAAGTGATGGCAATACCATTTCACCAGTGGAGTTATTTACAGGCGACAGTATACACGTGACCAAGGGATACAGTCCTATGGTTGTTAAATTCTTTATATTACAATCTCATTATCGCTCACCAAATGATTTGACAGATGAAGCATTGCAAGCAGCTGAAAAAGGATTCAAGAGATTGATGGATGGCAATAAAACGTTATCAAACCTATCTTCTACTACTTCTACCGATGGTCCTTTGGATGCTAAAATCAGTGCCATCATAGCTTCCGCTTATGCAGATATGGATGATGACTTCAATACACCAAGAGCATTGGCTAAGGTTTTTGAACTTGTTCCTATCATCAATAGTCTGAAAGAAGGACAAATTGCCTTAAGTGAAGTGTCCAATCAAGCATTAGATGAATTAAAATCGTTTTTCCAAACAATAATATTTGATATTTTCGGGTTAATGGATGAGACAGAATCCAATGCAGGTCCACTAGATGGTCTTATGAATCTTATCATAGACCTGAGACAGCAAGCAAGAGTAAACAAAGACTGGCCTACTTCAGACAAAATCAGAGATTCGCTCAATGCGATCAATATCCAAATCAATGATGGGAAAGAAGGTAGTAGCTGGGGATTCAAATAATCGATTATTGTACCATATGCATATTAAATTTACCATAGCAATTGTTATCGCAGGATTTCTTTTCTCTTGCAAAAGCGATATCAAAAAAGCCCCTGAAGCACCACTACCACGTGCCGTGATACCGAGAGCAGACCCTGATTCGGCATTTAGTTTTATTGCAAAACAAGTTGGATTTGGCGCGAGAGTACCTGGATCAGATGGGCATGTGATGACCAAAGACTGGATTGTAGCCAAGATGAAATCCTATGGTGCAGAAGTGGAAGTGCTTCCCTTCAAAGCAAGTTTTCTGGGTCAAAAAGATCTCCAAGCTTATAATATTGTAGCCAAAATAAACCCTACCCATGAAAAAAGAATTGCTTTATTTGCACATTGGGACACAAGGCTTATAGCCGAAAAAGATAGCGATCCTAAAAAAACAAATGAACCTATACTCGGCGCAGTAGATGGTGGAAGTGGCGTAGCAGGCTTGATAGAAATTGCTCGATTAATACATACCAATGGAATAAACCTTGGGGTAGATTTTGTGTTTTTTGATGCGGAAGATCAAGGTTTAGGTGATGATAATAATTGGTGTATTGGGTCACAAAAATGGTCAGTTCAAGTAGCAGAAAATGAAAACAAACCAGCATTTGGCATTTTGCTTGACCTTATAGGTGCACAAGGAGCCACTTATTACAAAGAAGGTATTTCTGTTTTTTATGCTAAAGATCTCGTCAATAAGGTATGGGCGCTTGCCAATGGTATGAATAAAGGCCAATATTTCAAAAATGATTTCGTGGGAGAAATTATGGACGACCATTTTCACGTCAATAAAATAGCGGGGATACCTACGATCGACATTATAGAAACGATGCCATCTGGCAATTTTGCAAAATATCACCACACACACGCAGACAACCTAAGTGCGATAGACAAAGAAAATCTTGCTGCTGTCATTCAAGTAGTGACCGCGGTAGTTTATAAAGTATCTGATGGTACATTTTAATATTATAATCATACATAAATAATTTAAGACATGAAAAATGTAATCACTCTATTTGTGAGTCCACTCCGAAAAGTATTGAAATAATAAAATACAAATATAGGATAAAAAATGGACACATGTTATAAATTTGTGATATCAAAATATATATAAACAGGATGCTCAAGAAATCACCGAAAAACCAACAGTTGGATATGTTT
>JBGSOH010000496.1:0-1936 GCA_041739205.1 Saprospiraceae bacterium | reverse complement strand
TCAGAAAAGTCAGCAAGGTGGTGGCAGCCCTATGATTAGGGGATTTGCTACAAATAGGCTCATTTATGCAGTTGATGGTGTAAGAATGAATACTTCCATATTTAGAGCCGGCAATATTCAAAATGTAATTTCGTTAGATGGTTTTGCCATTGAAAGCGCAGAAGTTATGTTTGGTCCAGGTTCTGTTTTATATGGTAGTGATGCCATTGGCGGAGTGATGAGTTTCCAAACTTTAACACCTAAGTTGTCAATAACCGATGGTAAATCCAATATTTCTGGCAAAGCCATTGTTAGATATTCCTCGGTAAATGAAGAGAAAACAGGACATTTTGACATAAACTTTGGTGGAAAAAAATGGGCTTCAGTCACGAGCATCAGTTATAATGATTTCGGTGATTTAAGAATGGGAAAAAACGGACCTGATGATTATCTTAAACCATTCATCGTTGAGAGAGTAGGAAATGAAGACGTATTCCGCACAAACCCTGATTCTCTTGTTCAGTCACCTTCCGAGTACACACAATACAATATTACCCAAAAACTCAGGTTTAAACCCAATGAAAACTGGGATATACAATATGGGCTGCACATCAGTGAAACATCTGAATATGCAAGGTATGATCGTCACCTTAGATTACGAAATGGTAAACCACGATATGCTGAGTGGAATTATGGCCCACAGTCATGGCGTATGAATCAACTCAAAGTTTCTCATTTCGCAAGTAATAAAATGTATGATCAAGCATCATTAAATATTGCATATCAAACTTTTGGCGAAAGTCGAATAGATCGTGATCTTAATGAAGTTAATAGACAAATCCAAACGGAAGCTTTAGATGCATGGTCTGCCAATGCAGACTTTTTTAAAACTATGTCAGAAAAACAGAAATTGTTTTATGGTTTAGAGTTTGTCACCAACAAAGTGACATCTACGGGGAGCTTCCAAAATGCTATCACAGGTGTTACCAGTAATGGACCTGCTCGATATCCTAAAGCCACTTGGTCTTCTTACGGTGTTTATGCAAATTATCAACATATTTTGTCTGAAAAAGTATCTTTTCAAGCAGGTGCTAGATATAACCAATTTGCCTTGGATGCAAAATATGACTTAACTTTTTTCCCACTACCATTTTCTACATCAAAAACGAATAATGGGGCGCTTACTGGTAGTTTGGGAACAGTTTTTAGACCTACTTCTTCATGGTCTATTTTTGCAAATTTATCCACAGGGTTCCGTGCGCCTAATGTAGATGACACAGGCAAAGTATTTGACTCAACACCAGGTACTGTGACGGTTCCAAATCCTGATGTCAAAGCAGAATATGCCTACAATGCAGAAGTAGGTGTGGTGAAAGTTTTTGGTGATCGGATAAAAGTTGATATTACGGCTTATTATACCTTATTACAAAATGCCTTAGTAAGAAGGGCGTTTACCTTGAATGGGCAAGACAGTATAGAATACAAAGATGAATTGAGTCAAGTATTGGCTGTGCAAAATGCCGCAAAAGCAACAGTGTACGGTATTCAAGCGGGTATAAATATCAAACTAGTTGCAGGTTTGTCATTGAGTTCTGATTATAATATCCAAATTGGCGAAGAAGAATTGGATAATGGATTGACGAGTCCTTCTAGACATGCTGCACCATCTTTTGGAACTACTCGACTGGTTTATCAAAAAGGAAAATGGCATGGTGAAATCAATAGCCAATACACCGCTAACAAATCTTTTGAGCAACTCCCTGATGAAGAGCAAGTTAAAACAGAGCTGTATGCAAAAGATGCAAATGGAAATCCGTACGCTCCTTCATGGCAGATATTCAATATTCGCGGACAATATCAATTTACCAAAAAACTGTTTTTAACATTAGCCATAGAAAATCTCTCAGATCAACGTTACAGACCTTACAGTTCAGGGTTGACTGGAGCTGGTAGGAAC
>JBGSOH010000494.1:0-11943 GCA_041739205.1 Saprospiraceae bacterium | reverse complement strand
AATACTAAAAATAAAAAAGACTTTCTTCGCGGTTGAAGAAAGCCTTTTTTTAAACTCAAAAATTAACTATGATTATTGTTTTACGATCTTTTCTATATAAACATTTTCATCTGTTTCTACATGAATAAGATACATACCTACATTAAGTGAAGATATATCAAGCTTAAGATTGGATTCATTTACATTTTCTGTTAAGACCAATTGTCCAGCTAGCGTGTACACTTTGATAATACTGATCTCTTCATCTGTTGCTACGTTAATATAATATGCTCCAGGATTTGGATATATCCTGATATTATTGGAAAGATCTCTACTTGTGACTACTTTAAAATCATCTGTTTTGGTTACAGTGACTGAATTATTGCTTTGGTTATTATCTTGGATACCACTTACAATGACTGCATCAATAAAGATATTATCGTCTTTGTCGGAAGCATTGGACTGGAATCTGAATTTCACATCATTTCCGAAAGGTCCAGATAAGATAACAGTTGCCGCATACAAATCTTCATTGATGAAATGATCACCACTTGTGAATGTAGCCGCTTCGTACCATGAATCACCATTGAAGTATTCCAATTTAAAATGCTCTCCTTTTTCCATTTGATTGGCTCTAAATTGGAACTTAATCTCAGCACCACGGAATGTTGATAGGTCAAATGATTCAGATGTCATGGTTGATGATTCACTAGAATGATTTCTCAATCTTATAGAATATTGACCTTCAGCAGACATATTACCTTTGTATCTAAAACAATCTCCGCCACCATCAGACCAGCCATCCCATCCTGTCTCGAAATAATGTCCAGCTACTAATTTTTTAGCTTCATCTTGTCCAGCAAGTAACCCAGCAGGAACAGTTTTGTATCCTTTGATGATTACTGCGTCGATGTACACCAAATCTGAGGCATCACCTGCATCTGATTGGAATCTGAATTTTGCGTTTGTAGACAAAGGACCGTTAATCTTAATTGTTTTAGTATAAACTTGATTGTTTACAAAGTCTGTATTGAAGACATAAGTAGCTACCGTTGACCATGTACTGCCATTATAGTAGCGTACCCAGAAATCTTTGCCTGTCTCAAAACTTATGGTATTAAACTTAAATTCCACTGTCACAGAATCATACGTTACTAGGTTATATTCTGCTGATGTCATTGATGAAATTTCACCATTATTATCTCTCAATCTGATCGAATAAATGCCTTCTGGAGACCTTGAACCACCATAACGTGCGCAATCTGCGCCCCCACCAAGCCATCCATCCCATCCACTCTCAAAGTAGTGACCTGCTATGGTTGTGATTTCTGTATTTCCATTGCTTGGACATGCAGGGCAACTACCGCCACAGTCTACTCCAGTTTCATTACCATTTTGTATACCATCTGAACAAGTCGGACAAGCAGAACAACTACCACCACAATCTACCCCTGTTTCATTTCCATTTTGAATGCCGTCATTACAAGTAGGGCATGCTGGACAATTTCCGCCACAATCTACACCCGTTTCACTTCCGTTTTGTACACCATCACCACAAGTAGGGCATGCTGAACAATTTCCGCCACAGTCTACGCCAGTTTCATTGCCGTTTTGAATGCCATCTGAACAAGTTGGACATGAAGAACAACTACCACCGCAATCAATACCGGTTTCATTACCATTTTGAATCCCATCATTACATGAAGGAGCAGTTGCGCCAGTTGTTTTGTAACCTTTGATCACTACTGCGTCGATATAAACTAAGTCATTATTATCTCCTGCATCCGCTTGGAATCGGAATTGACCATTAGCTGCGAGTGGTCCGTTAATTTTAATTGTTTCGGTATAAACTTGGTTATTGACAAAGTCAGTATTTACAACATATGTTTTGATAGTAGACCATGAAGTACCATCATAATATCTGAGCCAGAAATCTTCTCCAGACTCGAATGAAACAGGTTTGAATTTAAATTCTACTGTAACAGAGTCGTATGTTGTCAAATTAAAAGTAGGTGAGGTCATAGCAGAAATGACACCTGAGTTATCTCTGATTCTTATTGAATAAGTTCCTTCTGGGGATTGTGATCCGCCATATCTGGCACAATCTGAACCACCACTTGACCAGCCATCCCATCCTGTCTCAAAATAGTGACCCGCAAGCGTTGTAATTTGAATATTTCCTGTCGGACATGCAGGACAATTGCCACCGCAATCTACACCAGTTTCGCTACCGTTTTGAACACCATCAGTACAAGTAGGGCATGCAGGACAATTTCCACCACAGTCAACGCCTGTTTCACTTCCATTTTGAATTCCATCAGAACAAGTAGAACACGCAGGACAATTTCCACCACAGTCTACTCCTGTTTCGCTACCATTTTGAACACCGTCCATACAAGTCGGACATGCAGGACAATTGCCACCGCAATCTACACCTGTTTCACCGCCATTTTGAACACCGTCCATACAAGTCGGACATGCAGGACAGTTACCACCACAGTCAACACCTGTTTCACCGCCATTTTGAACACCGTCATTACACGTAGAACAAGCAGGGCAGTTGCCACCACAGTCAATGCCTGTTTCATTACCATTTTGAATGCCATCGGTACAAGTTGGATTGCTTCCTCCTGTAGTTTTATATCCTTTTATGACCACAGCGTCAATATAAACGACATCCGTGTCGTCGCTAGCATCAGATTGAAATCTGAACTGAGCATTAGAAGAGAGTGGGCTATTTATTTTAATTGTTTTTGTATAAACTTGATTGTTAACAAAGTCAGTGTTTAAGACAAAGGCTTTTATTGTGGACCACGAACTTCCATTGTAGTACCTTAACCAAAAATCTTCACCTGACTCAAAACTTGATGCTATAAACTTGAACTGAACTGTAACAGAATCAAATGTAGCTACATTAAATGAGGCTGAAGTCATTGCAGATGCAACACCTGAATTATCTCTAATTCTAATTGCGTAAGTACCTTCAGGAGCTAATGAACCACCATATCTAGCACAGTCAGATCCTCCACTTGACCATCCGTCCCATCCTGTCTCAAAGTAGTGACCTGCGATATTGGTGATTTGAATACCACCTGTCGGACAAGCAGGACAATTACCACCACAATCTACGCCTGTTTCACCACCATTTTGGACACCGTCGTTACAAGTAGGACATGCAGGACAGTTGCCGCCACAATCGACGCCTGTTTCACTTCCATTTTGGACACCATCTGTACAAGTAGGGCAAGCAGGACAGTTTCCCCCACAATCTACACCTGATTCGCTTCCATTTTGGATGCCATCCGTACATGTAGGACAAGCAGGGCAGTTACCTCCGCAATCGACACCTGTTTCAGTTCCATTTTGGACGCCATCGGTACATGTAGGATTAGATGATCCTGAAGCACAAAATGATTTAATTTCAGATGTTCCGAATTGTCCACCACTAATTAATGTTGTGGTGCCTTGCATGATATTGTAATATCCTGGTCCATATGCACAGCAAATACCGTCTCCATAAGAGTCATAAATTGAAAAAGTATAACATCCTGTAGCTAGGCAAAGCTCATGTGTATTGATCGAATTTGGATTTGAATATGGTCCACCTGAATATATTATGGTACCCGCGCTATTTTTTATATTCCAAGTCGTTTCGTTGGCATAGCTATCTGTTCTAACATTAAGTATTAGCACGTTTTCTTGGCATTCATTGCCGCCACCATTGCCACCACCATCGCCTTCACATACCTGAAGACAAGCAGCTCCAGTTACCTCTGATCTAATTACATTACCTGGTTGGGTTCCAAATCCATTGCTGAAATTAATCCCTGCATTGGTAAGGTGGCAGTAAGACATGATCGTTCCTCCACCAGATGGCAAACCAGGATTAGGACAGCCACCTTCTGTGGTGTAGCATCCGTCAATAGCAGTATTATTTCCATTCCAAACACACGCGTGTGTATGTTGGGAACCAAAAAGATGTCCAAATTCATGGGTACAAACTTCTACTGACCAGCTATATGTGGGTACATTTTGGTAAGTACTCTGAATCCCTGCATAACTCATACTATAGTCAGGATTGGATCTACACAAACCATCTACGTACGCCACACCTCCACTAGCTTTATATGATAAAAGCTGTGCTAAGTCACCATTAAATCCTTGTCTGTAAGCCGTAAAAGCATTTAACATGGCAATTGATGTGGTTCCGTTGTAAGGACTTGGCACGGTCCAAACGACGATTTCTGAAACAACGGTATTGATTTGTTCATTTGCGTATAGTGTACTTACTTGGTTAAACAAACCCGTGACAAATGAAGTCACATTGGGTACGCTACTACCTTTATTCAAGTATATGTCATAATCAACTTCAAGATATAAACGGACACAATCTGATAATGCCCTTGCACTACCATCACTAGAACCGCGAAGTTGTTCTTTGGTGTATTGTACTGTATTATCTTGTGCTTGACAGTCAAATGAAAATAGATTGCTTATTTGATCATCTTGGTATAATATATGCCTGGCATCATTTTCTAGCTTTCCAATTACTAAATTTCCTTTGGCCATTGGGTGAGAAATAAACCCAATGATCTCGCCATTGATGACAGAAACTGCTGCTACACTTAATTTCTGACCTTTGATTATTCCTCTGTAGTGCTTTCCTGTATTTACTTTTACAGTTTTCATGCTTGGGGCCATCTTTACAGAAAAGTCTTCAGCAAAAGGATGTACTTCTACTAATTCCAATGTAATGTCAGCCCGACCTTCTTGTGGTATAGCAAGCGTTACTAACCCAGCATTAGTAGCTTCAAGTGCATTTACTTGAGATTTGTTTACAGTTAGCAAGGAGTAGCTTTCTATTTCTTTTGGAATTCTAACATTGCTGCGATCTGAAGAAACACTGAAAACAGAAAAATTTTGTTTTGAATTGTTAGTAATAGCTTTAGCCACAAGGTCTGATGGTTTTAGACTTGTGGATTGACTATTAATACCAAAATTGATCAGTGCAAAAAAGCAGATAAAAGCGAATAAACTCTTCATTCTAATGATTTAGTAAGGTAATGATTGATGTAGCTTTATGCCGTATCAAAACAAATAATATTTACACGATAGGCAAAATGCGTTAGGGGATCACATAAACAAAAGTTCTTAAACATTCTTAAAAGATCAAAACTTTTGGTTATAGATTTAAACTCTTTTACCAATAAAATTTATGGAAAATGTAAATACTTGAAGTGGGATGTACTGCTTAATTATTGACAACCTAGGATAAAAGTCGACACAAGAATAGCTACAAATCCATCAGTATTCCTAATAAATTTTTACCTTTTTGTGTAAAATGGTTATAAACCCTTGATTGTAATAATGGTAACTACCCAAAAATTATGCCAAAATCCACTGATTTTTATAGAACAATAACGGTCAAGCAAATTGAAGTTTTAATTTTTATATTCTTTCGTATTAGATTATTTCATAATGTATTAATAGTCAAATAGATAATTATACTTTTTGATGGTTCGTGTTAAAAAATAAAAAGTGACTAATTTAGATGAATTAGTCACTTTTTAAGATATGAGAGCCTTGTACTCTAAGATTTTTATTTTTTGATAGTCACTGTATTTGATATGTTTATCGTGCTGCCAGTAGTGTTATTTATAACAGGGTTTACATTACCCTTTATTTCAGCATTATTGAGTGTAAGATTTCCTTCATTTAAGACGACAGGAGAAGCAGTGCTAGTCATATTGACTTTAAGATCTTTGAAAGTGACAATTTTTGATGGATTAATTTTAATACCATAACTGCCACTGAAATTAAGCGTAACTGTCGTAATTGGCTGATTTGATCCATTTACATTGCCATCGATGGTCAAGTTTTTATCAATTAATAATGGACTAGTGAGGAGAGGATTAATGCCACTTGTTAAAGTGATTGATGCTCCTTCCGAGACACATCCTGCTATATCTCTCAGTGTTCCAGGACCTGAATTTGCTGATGATGTGACTAGTGGTGCACATCCTCCTGTGATGGTAATCTGTTTGTAATTTTCACTCAAAAGTGCACATATATTTGATGAGATAATGATTGATAAAGACTGTCCAATATAATTGTTAGGGTTTACATTGCCAGGAGGATTACTAGCTCCTGAATAATAATGAAAACCATAAATATGATAATTGCCAGCACCTAATGTTGAAAAGCTTGCTGTGGGACTAATTGCAGTAATAATGTTATTGGCAGTATTTACCGCTAGAAATGTGTATGAATAATCAGGATTATTAGCTTGATTATGCAAGTAAGTTGTCGATCCAGAAGGCCCAGTAATTGACATAGTTCCCGTAGTGTTTACGGCATCAAAAAATACTACAGTATATGCGGCACATTGATTTAGGGTAATGGTAAAAGGATTAGAAATGTTACCAGAATTATATGCAGAAGAACTTAGGAAATTTGTGCAAGGTTGTGCTGTTGTATAATTTCCTTGATAAACAGAGGCATGGGCAAACCCGCCAGTCATATTGAACGTGTAAACGCCAGTTTGATTAGGTTTAAATTGGAAAGTAGCTGCTCTGTCATTAAAATTTATAGACGTGCAGCCGCCAGATTGTGGCGTAGAACCCGAATGCAAAGAGCTTAAAACGGCGCTCCCTGAAGTGGTCATTGCTCTTGATGAAAAAGACGGGCCATAAGCAACTTCTAAATTCATATTTAAAGATGGATCATTTTGACTTGCAACTATGGTTCCATTATTACATATATTACTTATCGAAACTAGACATGAAGAAGTGATAGTGAAATTTACATTAGAAATGTCAAAAAACTTCACACATGAGAAGCAACTACTTTCTACTTTTATCCGGCACGTCGAGCTACTAGGAAGATTAGCAGGAAGTGTGACTGATTGGGTACCATCATTTGCTGTATTTGATGCCAAAATATATGGGAAAGTTTGTCCGCCATCAACTGACAGTTTTATATTGACAGTACTACATATAGAGGAAGTATTCGCCCCTGACCATATTACAGTATTCGTCCCGCCTGTGGACCATGAGACATTTGTATTTGGTGCAGTGATTGTTAACGGACCAGTCGTATTGCTCACTGTTAATTGCAATGCAGAAACATCAATTCCACCACCATTAGGGTTATTGTCTCTTACAGTTAGTCTAAAGTTTAGCGTTCGGTTAGCAGTAGGTAGACATTCTCCGACTGTTGATAAAGGTGCGTTTGCATTGTTTAGGATATAGGTTAAACTTGGGAAATATCTTGTAGGATTACTAGATGGTGTATAACTCCTAAAAATTGGACCTGTAGTGCTACCACATGCAACATTTGGTGCTCCATGTGGTGGACCTGGGTCGTATTGTTCCCAATTGAAAGTAACTGCATCACCATTACCATCGGTATGCGAACCCGTAAGTTCGAAAGGCGTATTGGCTGGTATAGTGATCGAAGTTGCATTACATGGATTGGCTATAGCTACTGGAGGTGAATTATTTGTAGATGTACCAGCTGCACAACTATTCCCTGATGTGCCTGTAATAAATGAGACCATTTGTTCAAGACTTCTTACATGAAAATATGGTGATGAACTGAAAATAATATTTCCGCTTTGATCAGTGATATTTTCACCTGGACAAACACCAGGATAAGCCATAAATGTAGTACCACCACCAGGTTCATATGAGTTCGCATTTGATCTTTGTGGGCCACATCCAGATGTATTAGAATTGAAGCTATGAGACGCACTAAACATATGAGCCATTTCATGAGCCACAATACTCAAAAAACCATAACCTACATTA
Organism: Saprospiraceae bacterium; assembly: GCA_041739205.1. GTDB lineage: Bacteria > Bacteroidota > Bacteroidia > Chitinophagales > Saprospiraceae > OLB9. Next base: position 4,156 of record JBGSOH010000494.1, on the reverse strand, counting down.
TTGCCAGCTTGACTCCATGACCTGCTTTTGTAAGGTGGTGTTAATGTATTGTTGCAAACAACTCCTACATAAGCCACACCACCACCTCCGCCCGATGGAGTTTTATGAAAAAGTTGTCCAAGGTCATACTCATTTGAAGAGAAGTAGGCAGCCACACAAGTTCCGCCGTAATCAGGGTTTGGTCCAGCTGGGACTATATCAAAACTACTTGTTTCAGGTCTAACGGTGGCAGTGAATGTTACCGCTAAGTCACGTTTATATATTGCAGAAATGTCATTAATGGTAGCCAATGCTACAGCAATTGCAGCTGCTCCACCACCATTTCCAGCTTCATATTCATCAGTAATGACCACAGCAAAATCATAATTCTTTAATGTCCCGCCATTGGTAGATGTCCTCGCACCAGAAGGCATGAATGGTCTAAATTTGTCATGATCTGTCGTGCATTCAAAAGTTTCAGTTCTCTCTCCATATGTTGATTCATATTCATTTTCTACAACCTGATCGATCATAACCGTGTTTTCATTTGCCCCTAAAATAAAAGCATGAATCTTGTTATTATGAAGAGTAAGACTAACAATATGGCTTTTGAAAGTTTCTGAATACCCAGTAAAGGTTGCTATTTCAGGATACTTACTTTTCATTTCGAAGCTCATGACATCGTTTTTGAGAAAATTGTATCTTATGGATTCTCCATTAGGTAGGCTAAATGTTAATGGAATACCTAATGCTTTATTAGTGGTTTCAGCATCGTTTAGCGCTCTTTTTAAATTTATTATATTTTCTGTAGGTATTACAAAACTGCTTTTTTGGACAGATTTTGTATTTATACGTTGTGCATAAACATTACTAAATGATGCGAAAAAAATGGAAAGGAAAATTATAAATCGCATTGAAATTGTTTTGAGGTTAAATAAAAAAAGGTCAAGGACAATTTTTGAAATTGCCAAATATTTAATAAATTCTCAAAACTGGGGTTGAAACTGAATGCAAATTTATAGTAAATTTACTACAAATTTAATTTAATTTATCTAAAAAGATGCCAAAAGAGTTAAAAATATAACAAAAAATTTCAAGTTACAATTAGATAGTTACACATTGTTTAATTTCTTTTTGGATTCGGTAGTATTTTGATTAATATAAATAATTGTTCGTAATACACTGATTATAAATAGTATATATGTTTTGTTTATACTAATATGTTTAGACCTTAAAGTAAGATATTGATGTAGGTGTTAGTATTCATGAATGATGATGAAAAAAATGCAATAAAAGGGGAAATATCTTACTTTTCTGTCAATAAGATTTCTTTTGTGTCATTAATCCTTGTGTGAACTCCGTTTGGAGATATGGCTAGGACATTATTAAATATAAGTTTTGTTCCTTCTTCTTGAGTCTTTATAAAATTAATAGCTTGTTCATTTAATGTTTCGGATCTGATGGAAAACGAAGAAGGGTTGGGGCTGTTTTTGGGTTTTATAAATAAGTTATAAGAGAATATTTTACTTTTTACATTTTCTGGAATGCCAGCTCCATAGTCTAATTTTAACGCAGTCGCAATTGTAATATTAGCTAAAGATATTTTACCATTTAATTCCCCTTCAAATTTTAGTGAAGGATCTGGCAATTTTTTTACGGACATGGTTTTTACCTCACACAGAACTTTTTTATAATAAAGCTTAATTTTAAAATCTTCTACTTCATAGGGAGGGCTAAATGCAAAAGTACTGTCATCTCTTCTGTATATGTTGCCTGAAGTGACTTTTACTGTAATGTCTTCTGGATTTGTATGATTGATGGCAACATTTATTTGATTTTCAATACCCGCATACAGCACACTTTGTCCGTTTTCCTTTATTGCTGGAACATTTGCAGCAAAGTTTAAACTAATCAGAAGAGTTATAATTGCTATCATGGTTTAGTATTATAAAAATTATCAAAAACTTCATCCACTGGTTCCCATAATTCTATTTTATTGCCATCCTCATCCATAATATGAACAAATTTGCCGTAATCATAAGAAGTAATCTCATCACAAATAGTAACACCTTCATTTTTCAATAAAATAACCAATTTTTCGATGTTTTCGACTCGATAATTGATCATAAATTCCTTTTGAGAAGGTTCGAAATAATCTGTTTGAGATGAGAATGGACTCCACTGTAGGTATGCATTTTTGCTTGGGTCTTCTACTTTTCTAGTAATGAAAGCAGCTCCCCATTCATCCGTATTAAAGCCTAGATGTTTGGCATACCACTCTTTTGTTGACTTTGGATCTTTGGTCTTAAAGAAAATTCCACCTATACCTGTTACTCGTTTCATAATCCGCTTTTAAGTTGTGGGGACTCTATATTAATTTCTATCAAAGATATAAATTTTGTCTTTTTTAATAATGAAATTACTTTTTCTGGTGATATTTTATCTATGTCTAAAGAAAGGTATTTTTCGGGTGTACGGATAGTCAGCTTTGCTTTGTTTTCAATTAGAATTTCTTTAGGCATTAAATATTTACTTGCAGTATAATCCGAAGCGCCCACTTTTTTTAACAAACTGAACAATGATAAACCATATGGAGAAATTATATCTTTTTGTTTTTGAACTTCAAGTTTGGTAATGTTACTTTCTGGAATGAGTATTAAATAGTTTTTGTACATATTACGACAATACACACCAATACCTTGGTTAAAAACAGCCAAAGATACCATAAATCGCTCTTCGTCATTTTCTGATAATGGATCCTTAAAAGTAAAACCACCCAAGCCTTTCTGGAAGCGCATGATCCAGAAAGTATCCATAGAAGTACCTCCGCAATGCTTATTTATTTCAGCATTTACCTTGTGTTTTGAACAATTTGTAAGATCTATTATTTTCACGATGAAATATTAATTTACAGGGGTGTTAACAAATTTCAGTACTATCTTGTTTCAGATGTTTTTTTGGTGGTATTGCTTTAAGATATTAATTGCTAATTGAATTACACACCTATCAGATCAAAGTTTTGTTGTCTTTTATTTCGTCAGACCTATATGTTCGTTGTTAAAGTAACATTAAAATTGGTTCAGATACACATTATAACGAATATTATTAATACTTTTGGGCCATCAAATAAAAGTATAAAAAATGTATAAAATTCTTTTTACACTCGGAATGGCCATGTTGAGCTTGACCGTATTTGCTCAAAAAAACAAACAAATTAATAAAATGGATCAACAGTTTTTAAGCACACAGCCCGATGGTTTGTATGCAAAATTTCATACCATTAAAGGTGATATTTATGCTATATTAGAGCATCAAAAAACTCCTTTGACAGTTGCAAACTTTGTAGGATTGGCAGAAGGTAACATCAAAAATAAAGCAAAAGCAGATGGAACACCTTACTATGATGGGTTGAAATTTCATAGAGTGATAGCAAATTTTATGATTCAAGGTGGATGTCCACTAGGCACTGGTACTGGAGATCCTGGATATAAATTTGTTGATGAATTTGATGAGACATTAACGCACGCTGGACCTGGTATTTTGAGTATGGCAAATTCTGGACCAGCTACCAATGGATCACAGTTTTTTATCACACATGTAGCAACGCCATGGTTGGATAATAAACATACTGTTTTCGGTCATGTCATACAAGGACAAGATATAGTTAACAGTGTAGCTCAAAACGATACTATTATTAAATTAGAAATATTGAGAAAAGGATCATCTGCTGAAGCATTTGATGCTGCCAAAGTTTTTGCTGATGAACAGGCAAATATGGTACAAAAACAAAAAGATAAAGAAGCTAAACTCGCTGCAGAAGCTGAAAAGGTTAAGTTGCAGTTTCCAAACGTAACAGAAAGCGGACTTAGATATATCATCCTTCAGGATGGAACAGGTAAAACACCAACAGCAACGTCTAATGTGAAAGTACATTACACAGGTACATTCTTAGATGGGAAGGTATTCGATAGTAGTGTACAACGTGGTGAGCCTATTAACTTTGGATTAAATCAAGTTATCAAAGGATGGACTGAGGGTGTTCAATTGATGAAGGAGGGCGCTAAGTACAAGTTCTACATACCATACAAATTGGCTTATGGCGAGAATGGTTACCCAGGTGCAATACCGCCAAAAAGTGATTTGATATTCGAAGTAGAGTTAATTAAAATCAATTCTT
>JBGSOH010000428.1:0-5535 GCA_041739205.1 Saprospiraceae bacterium | reverse complement strand
ATGGAAACCATGATGACAATTAAAAATTATTTGGGGCTTCATACCCAACTTAATAAGGCCTTGGATGTGGCTTGTGGTACAGGTTTGTCTTCGAAAGCATTGTTGGAACTAGCAAATCAGATTGATGCCACCGATATTTCTGCCGAGATGCTCCATAATGCTTTTCAACATGAGCGCATTTCTTATACAAAGTCAACAGCCGAACAGCTATCATTTGAACCCAATACTTTTGATATCATTACCGTGGCTTCGGGTATTCATTGGTTTGACATTGACAAGTTTTTGATCGAAGCTCATCGGGTATTAAAACCAGAAAAATGGCTTATAATCTATGATAGTTATTTTGATGGCAAAATGATGGATAATGAACTGTTTGATGATTGGTTTCCACAAATTTATAAGTTAAAATTTCCACCACCAAAACTAAACGACAGCTATAACTGGTCTAATGAAAACCTTGGAACGAAAAACTTTGAGCTGGTAACAGAACAAAAATGCAACTACCATATTGAATTTACCCTTGATCAATTGGTTTTGTATTTAACGACTCAGAGTAATATTACAGCGCAAGTGGAACAAGGTTTCATAAGTTATGAAGCAGCTGAAATATGGTTGCACCAACAGTTAGAACCCTATTTTATCGCCGAAAGAAGTACATTTCAATTTTGTGGATGGATCAAATACTTAAAAAAAGTAAATTAAAACGTTTATGACATTCAGAGTAGCAAGGCATACAAACGATTTACAGGCAATAGAAATATTTTATACAAGTATTGTCGGACTCCAAAAGTTGGGTGGTTTTCAAAACCATGATGGTTATGATGGTATCTTTTTAGGACATCCGCATCAAGATTGGCATCTAGAATTTACAAGCTCTGGCGATGCACCCGACAGTCGTTTTGATGATGATGACTGTCTTGTGTTTTATATCAATTCAAAGATAGAGCTTGCCGAAATCAAAGACAATTTGGCAAAGCATAAGATAGCAGCCATAGAACCCAAAAACCCATATTGGAAAGTAAACGGCTTGATGATTGCGGACCCTGATGGATACAAAATAGTATTTGCTTTAAAAGATTTACCACTCCATAGTGATGATGAACTGACACAATTGGTAAGAACCAAAAACATCAGTAATTGGAGTGACTTACTTGATTATGTAAAAGCGCTGCCATATGGTAGAAACGCCCATAGAGATGACCTCTCGTTGGTGCTAAAAGAAGAGCAAGGCACTTGTAGTTCCAAACATGCATTCTTGAAAAAAGTGGCACAGCTCAATCATATCAGCAATGTAAAACTGATCATGGGTCTATACAAAATGAATCATTTGAATACCCCAAAAATAGGAAATACCATGCTCGAAAATGGGTTGGACTATATCCCTGAAGCACATTGCTACCTTATGATCAACAACAGAAGATACGACTTGACGTCTGCTAATGCATCTATACATCATTTGATAGATGATGTATTGGAAGAAACGGAAATCAAACCCGAACAAGTAAATATATTCAAAGTCAATTACCATAAAGACTTCATCAAAAAATGGATTGCCGAAGGTGCTACCGACTTGAGTTTTGATCGTGTGTGGGCTGTAAGAGAAGCGTGTATTACAAAACTTGGGGAGTAAAATAAAATATCAGGATGGCTAAAATAAAAAGAAATCTTATAGTATTTGCCATCGATGGCACGCTAACAGATACAGTGGACATACACCAAAATGCATTTAAAAAATCATTACAATTGATTGGTGTGGAACGTTTTGATGATGCGTTTGGAACCTACAAACATCATACAGATAGTTATATAGCCAAAGTGATATTTGAATATAACACAAATAAACCGTTTGGTAAATCCACCTTAGATCTTTTTGAAGAGCACCTTGTTGCAGAAATAAACCCAAACGAAATAAAAGAAATAGGCGGGGCAAAACAGATGATTAAAGACATAGAAAGTAAGACCAATTTTGGTATTTGCTTTGCAACCGGTTCATTATTAAAACCTGCTATTTTAAAATTAGATAAAGCGGGTATTGACTTTGATCCCATTCAAATAGTCGCATCTAATGAAATGGAAGAACGAGAAGAGATCATCAAAAAAGCAATAGATAATGCCCGCAATTTTTATAAAGTTGAAAAATTTGATCGGATCATTTCTTTTGGTGACGGTATTTGGGATTTAAGAGCTGCCCAAAATTTATGCTTAGAATTTGTAGGTATAGGCAATAAACACAAAGAAACATTGACCGAAAATGGAATGAAAAAACATTACCAGGATTTTACTGAATTAGAATGGCAAGAACTTATGCTATAAAAATAAAACAGGACTTACGAAAAAGCAAATCCCTTATAATCGCAATTCCGCTAAAATCGGCATATATTTTCAAATGCGATCCTATATTTTATGAATCTATATTTCATTTCCGCTCTGCTAGAACATCAATACACTTTGACCATATAAAATTAATAATCAATAATATACTTTTTACCAAGCAGTCTGTATTTAGGGGATGCTGAAAAAGTCAGCTGTTATTTTTGGTTGATAGTTTAACGGAGATTATCGTTCAAAAAACAAGCAATAGAGAATGAAGAAACAAAAGTGCGTCTATTGCCATAAAAAGCACAAATGATTAAATATGAAATACTTATGGCAATAGAAAAAGCATTTTGGTTCGAAAATGAACGGTGCTACGCAATTGCCTTTTTTTGAACTAGACTTTTTTGGTTACTTTTTTGGGCAATGCAAAAAAGTAACTGCCGCCTGCATAAGGCAAAAGCAAACTCAAGGTACACGACTTTTGGACAAAATCAATTAAAAGTCTTGCATCTAATTTGATTATTATGGACATAAATTATTGCATATCAATTGGTTGCACCATAAACAGCAAGCCATAAATACATCGTTCTTTCCTAATCATTTGCTGACATCGTACAAGATACGACTACAATGATTTGGATGATTGTAAGGTTCGCAATTAATGGTTCGTTAAATCATTTGTAATGAGATTTGTTTTGTATGTTTGTGGTCGAGTATAAGATTTAGTGAAATTTATCTCACGTTTTGTATGTTAGATATAGCGAATAATAAGAAATGGCATGTACAGTATTGAAGCGGGTTACGAAAGTATCAACTATACAAAATTGTCTGATGATGTGAAAACTACTGAAAATTGAGTGCCTTTAAAACATTTTCCACTTTCAATTATAATAGTAACCATGAGCAATAAGAAACCAAACAAAGATATCATAAGGTCTTCGGCAGCTGAATACCTTACTTTTATAGCCGCGACTGGCGAAGGCGGTGTAGAAGTTATTTATGCCGATGAAAACATTTGGCTATCGCAAAAAATGATGGCAACTCTTTATGAAGTGGAGCCTAATACCATTAATTATCATCTAAAGAAAATTTTTTCAGATAGCGAACTAGATGAACATTCAGTTATTCGAAAATTTCGAATAACTGCCACTGATGGTAAAAGTTATGATACCCTACACTATAGCCTTGCTGCAATCATAGCCGTAGGATACAAAGTAAATTCAGAAAGAGCCGTACAGTTTAGAAAGTGGGCCACTCAAATTGTGCAAGAATTTACCATCAAAGGTTTTGCCATGGATGATGAACGATTAAAAAATGACGGGTCTATCCTGGGCAAAAAGTATTTTGAAGAACAGCTCCAACGAATAAGGGAAATACGCTTGAGTGAACGAAAATTTTACCAAAAAATAACCGATATTTATGCTACTTCAATAGATTATGACATAACAGCTACCTCAACGAAACGATTTTTTGCTACCGTTCAAAACAAATTGCATTGGGCAATACACGGCAATACCGCTGCTGAAATTATTCTTGCACGTGCCAACCACAAAAATGAAAACATGGGTTTAACTACGTGGAAAGATGCACCTAATGGAAAAATTCAAATATTTGATGTTTCGGTAGGTAAAAACTATCTCACCGAAAAAGAAATGCAACAGTTACAGCGTTTGGTTTCTGCTTATTTGGATGTTGCAGAAGATATGGCACTGCGGCAAATTCCAATGACTATGGAAGATTGGGAAACCCGCCTAAATATGTTTATAGCAGCCACTGATAGGCAGGTATTGCAAGATGCTGGAGCGGTAACTGCCGAGATAGCCAAAGCACATGCCGAAACCGAGTTTGAAAAATATAGAATAGTACAGGATAGATTATTTGAAAGTGATTTTGATAGAATGATCAAAAGTTTACCACAATAGCAAGATAAAAAATAACCCAGTTGCTGGCGCAAGTTTGCAACTTGTGCCTTTCATACTTAACCAGATGTTTAGTTGCACCATTCCACGTAATTCCATATACATAAACTACCCATATTTATACGCTTTACTGCTAGGTATTATTGAAATATGTTTGCGCTGTGATTATTTTAGTGTAAGGATGATCGGTTTTTACACAGCTGAAAAGAAGAATTTTTATTAGTAACGTTATATTATGTTTAAATGGTTAAGTCTTTTAAAAATTTTGCAATCTGGAAAGTTTAAAGTAGTTTTGTTCTTCTATCTCAAACTTGTTAATATTATAAACAGACAAATCTTCACATAAAATGACTAAAACATCTATTCTCTTATCAATTGGAATATTGTCACTTTTCGGATGTGGACAAAAAAGTATTTTGACACCAACAGAAACAGAACTTGTAACGAAATTAAACTTCGATGAAGATTTGTTGAATGGGTTAAAAGAAATGACGCAAAGTGAGCTGAAACAACTACCTGCAATTTACCCAGAAACGGGTGAAGTTATGAAAGACAAGTTTTACGACGGTGTACTCTCGCAAACTACAGAAGAGAAAGCGATTGAATATGTCATGAGACTTAAAAATAAATTTAGAACAAAAGGTTATCTAATTTTTGTATTTGAAGATGAAGAAAATAAACATCATGTCGCAGTAATTAAAGGAAATGACGATATAGACATTTTGAGTTATAGTGGGACCCAAGCAGGCAACTATAGTTTAGAGAACAAAGATATTATCAAGAAAATATCAGATTGGAAATCTAAGTATGGATTGATAGTCATCGGATGTAGTAGAGATTGGTTACATATTCAGTTTGATAAACTGCCTACGGATATGGATGCTTTTGCCAATGAAGTATATGAGTTTTGTCCAGATTCTGTTGACCAAGGTGTCGGGTCAATAGACGAATTAAAAAAAGCAATCATAGAAATGAAAGGACTTTGGTTGTGGTGGGACTAAATTCAGTGGTTAAGTTATACTTTATATCTGGCAAGTTTAGGATTTTTTTGATTTAATGACTTTATGTTAGCTATCTGCAATAATGAAAAACAGAATGATTACATTGAAATTTATTTTCTTATCGTCAATGATTATTGGCTTATTAGCTTGTAGTAACCCTTATGGTCGCAGTACCGCTAAAGTCGGCATACATTTGCAACTGCGATCTTATATTTTATGAATTTATAATTCATTTCCGCTTTGCTAGAACATTAATACTCTTTAACGCATTAAAAATGCATATTAAATGGTATCGAAGT
>JBGSOH010000422.1:0-2325 GCA_041739205.1 Saprospiraceae bacterium | reverse complement strand
CCAGACCATGCGCCTTTATATTTTTTGACCAGATGGAAGACTTCATCAGATATAATTTTCATCAAATCGATGTCCGATTGTAAGGTCATATCTAGTGACGGTCTTACGTGAAGCACGCCTACGCTCGCATGTGCGTAAAGGATGGTTTCGACGCCATGTTTTTGGCAAAGATCGAGTACATCTTGGATATAATCGGCCAAATGTTCCAATGGAATGGCCTGATCTTCAATAAATGGTATCGGTTTACGCCCTGATGGATCGCCCATGATAAGCCCAAGCCCGTTTTTTCGCAATGCCCACGAATCATCCAATTCAGCAGCAGTGCGAAGGATAGGGTAGGCGTAAGCCGTGCTATTATTTTGTAACCACCAAGAGAAATCAGCGATTCTCTGATCTAGTTCATCTTGCGACAAGCAGAAAAACTCTACTGAAAGGGTAGCTTGTGGTGTACCGATGATCAAGCGTTGATGCAGACTTTTGGTCATATTATTCTTGACACTTTGCTCAAATACATTGAAGTCGAGCATCTCTATCGCAGCAGGATCAAAGGCAATCATTTGATGCACTTCTCTGATCGCTCGCATTCGGTCATCATAGTGAACTGTAAAAGATGCCTTGTATTTTGGAATGGGTTCAAGGTTGACTTTGGCTTGCAGGATGATACCGAGACTACCTTCAGAACCAGCAAATATCTTAGCTAGATTCCAACGATCTGTATGAATAAACTCATCAAGTGGATAACCATTGACCCGACGCATGACTTTGGGATAAGCAGATTCTATGGCTGTGGCATGTTCAAAAATGATCTTTCTGAATGACCTGTATATTTCTCCTTCACGATCTGTTTGTTGACATTTGGTTTCATAGGCATCAGTTGATAATTCACCCAATTCGATTACAGTTCCGTCCATGAGCAAAACTTTGAGACCTAACACATGATCTATCGTTTTGCCATATTTGATACTTTTGGTCCCAGATGAATTATTGGCTATCATGCCACCTATCGTTGCGCGGCTTGTGGTCGCAGGATCGGGTGCAAAGTGCAATCCATGATCTTTTACCGCAGCATTTAGTTGGTCACGGACTACACCAGGATGGACAATCGCATATCTCTCTTCAGCATTGATTTCCAGTATTTTGTCAAAATATTTCGTAAAATCAATGATCAGCGCTTGATTGGTAGTTTGGCCTGCGAGACTGGTAGCGCTGCCACGTGGCATCACTGGGATATTGTATTTATTGGCTATCTGAATGATTTTTATTAGATCATTTTCATTGGATGGAATGGCTACTGCTAGTGGCTGCAATTGGTATAAAGATGCATCTGTGGCATAGAGTCCGAGTGAAAGGTCATCGGTTTTGATCTCTGATGTGGTAATGGATTGTAATTCTTGGAAAAATACTATAAGATCTGATGGAAAATATTTGGTCGCCATGTGGTGCGCTTTTCTTTTTGCAAAGGTATTAAAAAGGGTGAAGCAAGTATCTTCTTTTTATCAAGATGCAAAATGCTTATTCAACAATCTAAACATCACTTTTTCCACAGTATCATCATTATTCATTATTAAAGCTGAATTTTTATTTTTTACTCCATTCAAGATAATAATTAAATACAGCAGTTGACATGATTTGATCTTCAATAATTGCTTTTTCTTGTCCAAAAGATTCAGGCAAATACGAATGAACCATTGCCCTTAATTCTTTATATTTATCTTCAAAATATTTATATAAGAAAGGCATATTTCTTAAAAATACTTTTAGTTCCATTTCAGAAGCATTTGCAAGAGCATCTTTGAGTTCACCTTCAGAAACAGTATGCTCAAGCCAATTTTTGAGATCAAAGTTTTGGTTTTTTCCCAATTTAAGATTGAAACTATCTTTTGTTATGATGAATCTTTCTTCACTTCTACTAACATATAAATCGGTAAAATATTTATTTAAGCTTTCTATTTTAATGGGTTCTTGGCCAATAAGATTACTTACATATTCTACTGTCTTTTTTCTTGATTCAAAATGTTCTTCGCCATACTCTTGATAATCTTCATTTAATGTTTTTATTGCTTGGTCAAAGTCAAAAGTCCTTGGATCTTGGCCAGATATTATCTCGGCATTGTAAATGGTGGTCATATTGAGCAGAAAATCATAAAAATTTTTCGCAAAAAGATTATTCCTATTTTCCGCACATGGTGAGATAAAAACAATCGGACAATCATAAATGCTATCATACAATTGATAATCTGTTAAGAAAGCAAAAAAACAACTATCTCCACCTGTTGCTGCAAAGGGGATTATATCTACTGGGAAATAATCTACTGGCAAATCATA
>JBGSOH010000382.1:0-2489 GCA_041739205.1 Saprospiraceae bacterium | reverse complement strand
TTTTCTTTGAAGTTTAGTAGTCGATGGGTTGCACACTGTTCAGTGTCAGGTATATTGTAATTTAATTCAGTATAGACCTGAACTTCATTTGCCGAACTAAGAGTATGTTCTGTATCTTCTTCTGAATTTTCATCACCATCTTTTCCTTCTAAAAACTCGATCAAATCCATCAAAGAAAATTCCGATGGACTTACTTGATCTACATTGCTATGGATGTTTGTTTGGCTTGGGTAGCTAACTTTTTGTACATCCTGTCCGAAACAATGGTATAAACACATCATTTCGAGAAGCAAAAATGCCGAAAACAGTCTAAATGCTAACCTCATAGGCAAATAAATTTGAATAATATGAAATATTCAACGCACAAATGTAATCTTTACTTTAAGATTTGTGTGTTAAACAAAATATAATTTTTTATTTTTCTTTCAAAATTTGTCATTTGTAATTGATTTTGAACATATTTATTCATCAAATTTCCATTCCCTATAAAATCCATTTTATTTATTTAAACATTATTTATATTAATTAAATTTATATTTTGCAAAATTATATTTTATATATTATTTAACATTGTATTATGGAACAAATTATATTCCAACGTGTTCTTTATAAAAGGTCATCTAAAAATATAGATATCATGGCAGAAAATAATAAACCTAGAATTGTGGTCATAGGCGGTGGATTTGCAGGATTACAATTTATTCAAAATATTAAAGAAGATGCTTTTGACATCTTACTCATCGACAAGCTCAACCATCATCAGTTCCAACCGCTTTTTTACCAAGTGGCTACTTCACAAATTGAGCCTTCGAGCATATCATTTCCTTTTCGTAAGATATTTCAAAAAAGAAAAGATGTACGTATTCGGTTGACGAAAGTAGAAAGCGTGGACCAATCTACAAAAACAGTTCATACGCCTATCGGAATTTTTGAATACGATTATTTAGTCATCGCGACAGGATGTAAGACCAACTTTTTTGGTAACAAAAACATCAAGAAGTATGCTTATAGTCTTAAATCAACTTATCAAGCAATCACTGTCCGCAACAGCATTCTTGAGAATTTTGAGAAATTGCTTTATGTAGATGACAAAGAAAAAGAAGCACTACTCAATATCGTCGTGGTAGGTGGTGGACCCACAGGTGTAGAGCTAGCAGGTGCATTTGCAGAGATAAAAAGAGATATCTTGCCGAAAGATTTTTTTAGAATAGACTTTACAAAAATGCAAGTCATCCTACTAGAAGGCAGTCCGAATACACTCAACAATATGAGTGAAATGTCTAGAGAAGCATCTGCGCAATATCTCCGTGACCTTGGTGTCACCATCAAAACCCAAGTATTTGTCACAGATTATGATGGCATCAATCTAAAAATGAATACTGGGGAGACCATCCAAAGCAAGCATGTCATCTGGGCAGCAGGCGTCACAGGAAATCTTATCAAAGGCCTTGATCCTGAAACCGTTACACCTACCAATAGGTATAAAGTCAATAGACAAAACAAAATAGATGGCACTGAAAACATCTATGCCATTGGTGATATCTCATATATGGAAACGCCCGAATACCCCAAAGGTCACCCACAAGTAGCCAATGTAGCCATCAATCAAGGTAAATTACTTGCCAAAAACTTACTTGCACTTACACTCGGCAAACCCCAGAAAGAGTATGAGTACAATGACCTAGGGTCTATGGCAACTATCGGTCGTAACAAAGCCGTAGTGGAGTTGCCTTTTATGAAGTTTAAGGGATACTTTGCATGGGTAGTGTGGATGTTTTTGCACTTGATGCTGATATTGAGTGTTCGAAACAAACTGATCATCTTCATCAACTGGGCATGGAATTATATCTCAAAAAATAGTTCCCTTCGTTTAATTCTTAAGGATGATGAGCGCGTAGATGTTGACAAAGAGAAAAAAAAAGTGATCTCAAAATGGGAAGTCACTGAAAAGGCAGAATTAGTGGAAGGATAATTTTCGATGGGATGTCTTCTAGGCATCCCGTCTGTATTATATACACATCTGTTTAAATTTTAGCCTTAATCTAAAGTACTAAAGTACATGTAATTTTTAAAATATCGATACCTTTGCCATAAATAAATTTCCCATAGATGAGCAATAATAATTATACCACATTCACCGATGTCAATACTTTAGGAGAGTTTGGGCTTATCGACGACCTAACGCAACACATTCAAATTTACAATACAAATACCGTCAAAGGTGTAGGCGATGATGCCGCTATTATCCAGAACGATGGCGAAGTCACTGTAGTATCGACGGATATGCTCATAGAAGGCATCCACTTTGACCTGATGTACACACCACTCAAACACTTAGGGTATAAGTCTGTCGTGGTCAACGTATCTGATATCTTTGCAATGAATGCTGTGCCAACCCAAATTACGGTATCTATTGCTGTCTCTAATAAATATTCTCTAGAAGCGCTTCGTGAATTTTATGAAGGCATTCACCTTGCTTGCAAAATGTA
>JBGSOH010000377.1:0-6598 GCA_041739205.1 Saprospiraceae bacterium | reverse complement strand
AGATGTTTAAATTGTATCTTTGCCATATTGTTTGTGTTGCACCCCAAAGATAATATTCTTTAGGGAACAAACAAAAAATCCCCGACACTTTTGTATCGGGGATCATTTTTTTTATAATTGGCTTTTTAGACAGCCTCTTTTTAAAGTATTTTCTATCTTCAATTCTATGAAAGAATTTATATAAATACATGATGAAAGAGAGATGCTTTAATTAACCCTAACCAATCGAAGACCCTTAGCTTATCGGCCCGAACATCATCTCATCTCATCACTCCTATCTCATCACTCCTATCTCATCACTTAAAACTCATCAATCTTCTTCTTCATGATGTTCAGCAATTAATTTTTGTTGGATATCAGGAGGTACTGGTACGTAATCAGCAAATTTTCTGGTGAACTTTGCCCTGCCTTGAGATATAGATCTAAGCGTGGATGAATATTGATACATCTCTGATATAGGTACTCTTGCCTTGATTTTTTGGTAATGGCCATCCGAATCCATGCCAACTATAATGGCTCTACGAGTCTGAAGATCACCCATAATGTCTCCCATGGTGGCATCAGGACAAGTAATCTCTACATCATAGATAGGTTCTAATATTTGTGGGCTTGCATTTTTAAATGCTGCTCTGAATGCACCCACTGATGCCAACATAAAAGCCATATCGTTAGAGTCGACAGCGTGCATTTTGCCATCATAAATGCTGACCCTGATATCTTGACAATGCGAGCCTGTAAGTGGTCCTTCTTGCATCTTTTGCATGATGCCTTTTTTGATGGCACTAGCATATTTAGCATCAATCGTTCCACCTACTATACACCAGTAGAATGCAAGTTTTCCGCCCCATTCTAGTGTGTCTATTTCTGTGTTTTTGACAGTAAGACCTTCGGGATTGGCCATGCCATCGTGGTATGGTTCTATGCGCATATGTACTTCCCCGAATTGTCCTGCGCCACCACTTTGCTTTTTGTGGCGATAAGATTCATTAGCACTTCGTGTGATGGTTTCTCTATAAGGTATACGCGGACGTTCAAAATTCATTTGCACGCCATTCACTTTTTCTATTCTATATTTGATCAGATCTAGGTGTAATTGTCCTTGTCCATGGATGATCGTTTGTTTGAGTGATGCAGACTGCTCTATTACCAAGGTCGGATCTTCTTCTTCTATCTGATGGAGTGACTTGATGAGTTTCTCCATGTCTGCTTTACTTGGTGGTGTGACAGCTGTTCTGATACGTGGTTCAGGAAAGTGAATAGGATCTATTTCTATGGTCAATCCTTTGCCATTCAGTGTATTATTGGTATGTGAATTTTTTAGTTTTAAAGTTACTCCAATATCGCCAGCTTGTAAAAAATCAATCGTATTTCTAATCTTGCCATTGGCTTCAAATACTTGGCTGATACGTTCGTGGGTGCCATTTTTTGCATTGATCAAGTCATCGCCAGCTCGCACTGTGCCAGAGTACACTTTAAAATAACTGACTAACCCTACTTGTGGTTCAGAAATGGTTTTATAAATAAATATAGAAGGAGTCGCTTTGGTATCATAGGTCAAGGTATTACCATCTACCAGCGAAAATGCAGGAACGTCAGCAGGTGAAGGGACTACATCATTGATAAAACCCATTATCCTGCCGCTGCCCATGTTTCTGGTAGCAGAACAGCAAAATACTGGATATATTTGCTGGTGTGCTAGCGCAATTCTTAATCCTTCTGTGAGTTCTTCTTCTGATAATGTGCCTTTTTCAAAGTACTTTTCCATCAGCCCTTCTTCGTTTTCAGCTGCTGCTTCTACGATAGCATTGTGCATTTCTTTGGCCCTAGTCATTTCGTTATCGGGAATGGGATGTTTGGCTGGTTTTCCACCTTTGCTATCGAATACATACATGACCATATGGAGCACATCAATGATAGAATTGAAAGCACCACCTTGATTTAGTGGGTATTGGAATGGCATTACTT
Source organism: Saprospiraceae bacterium (assembly GCA_041739205.1). GTDB lineage: Bacteria > Bacteroidota > Bacteroidia > Chitinophagales > Saprospiraceae > OLB9. The sequence goes on along the minus strand of JBGSOH010000377.1, from coordinate 4,633 downwards.
TAGGGCCAAATCTTTCTTTAGCTTGTTCTAAGGTATTGTCAAAGTCTGCTTTGTCATGGTCCACTTGATTTATTACAAAGATAGCAGGTGTCTTAAAATCATTGACATAGTCCCAGAGGATTTCTGTGCCTACTTCCACACCGTGTGCTGCATTTAATAAAATAAGCGCTGTATCTGATACTTTCATAGATGATACGACCTCACCAATAAAATCGTCAAATCCAGGTGTGTCTAATATATTTATCTTACAGTCCCGCCATTTTACATGCATTAATGTGCTAAAAAGAGAGTTCCCCCTTTCTTGCTCAATATTACTGTAATCCGAAACGGTATTGCTAGCGCCAACATTTCCCATCCGACTAATTGCGCCAGACTCAAACAACATGGTTTCGGCAAAACTCGTTTTTCCGCTGCCCGAATGACCGAGCAGCACTACGTTTCTAATTTTTTTAGTATCTACACTCATATGACAATAATGATTATATGGTTAATAATATAAAATCGCACGAATAACACAAATCGAAATAATAAAATCAGGCTTTAAGGTACAACCAATTTAACTATCTTCATAATTTTAATTATCAAAATATTGTAATTAAATATTTCTTTTTTTAAATTGAAATAGGTGTAATGTTTAAAGCACATATTTTCAATGCATTAAAGGTATGCTTCAGAATCGATCTGCTAATATTGTTTTTGATGGCAGAAAGATAAGAAGGAGTATGACGTCCATGTAGATGTAAGGTCATTTAAAATAGTGATAAATATCAGGCGAATGATGAAACTTTTATATTTGAACTATAACCTTCAAAATAAATCAAAGCAATAAGGCCTAGAATGAAATAATTAAGATACATCTTCGTTACTTTGCAGCCGAAATGCAATCATGGACAAAAAATCAATCGACAATCAATCTTGGGTCATACTTATTTTCTTGAGTCTCGTTTGGGGATGCTCATTTATATTAATCAAGAAGGCACTGATTGCATTTGATCCTATTCAATTGGCTTGTCTTCGTATCAGTATTTCTTCACTTGCTTTTACACCTATCATGTTATGGCATCGCAAAGATGTAGATTGGTCTAAATGGCCAAAATTTCTTGCCATCGGGTTAACAGGTAGTGGTGTGCCTGCTTTTCTGTTCTTTTTGGCGCAGTCTCATATCAGTAGTTCAGTAGCAGGTTTGCTTAATAGTCTCACACCTATTTGGACCTTGCTGATCGGGATATTTATTTTTAGATTGCAGTTTGATCGTACAAAACTTGTTGGTGTTTTTATTGGATTTTTAGGTGCTGCGTCTATTGTTTTGCTTGGGTCTGAAGATATTACAGGTGGCAATCCTTGGTATGGTATTTTGGTCATAATTGCCACGATATGTTATGGTTCGAGTGTTAATATGGTACAAGCATTTTTTGGTACTACCAAGCCTATTATCATTAGTAGCGTTTCTTTTTTCCTTATTGGTCCACCTGCATTGATTTATCTAGCTTTTTCAGATTTTTCTTCAACACTTGTGACCAATCCACAAGCATTTCAAGCCTTGGGAGCAGTATCGATTTTGTCATTGGCTGGTACGGTTTTGTCCACAATTTTGTTTTATACCTTGGTACAGAAGACTAGTGCCGTTTTTGGAAGTACGGTGACTTATTTGATGCCTGCTATTGCTATTTTTTGGGGATTTCTTGATGGAGAGACGATTTCCATTCTACACTTTGGCGGCATGGCTTTGATATTATTAGGTGTTTACATTACTAAAAAGTAAAAAGATGAATCAAATTCCTGGTTTATACATTACAGATTCAGAAGATAAAGGAAGGGGTGTTTTTACTTCCATCGATATCGCTCTGGATGATGTCATTGAAGTATGTCCTATTATAAAGATATCAAAAGCTGAACTTCCCATCATTCATAAAACTGTGCTACACGATTATTACTTTCTGTGGGGAGAAAATATGGATGAATGTGCTATTGCCTTAGGATTCGGAAGTTTGTATAATCATGAGGTTCACTCTAATGCCAATTTCATTCTTGATCTAGAAAATGATACTATTGATATCGTAGCCATTAGAGATATCTCAGCTGGGGAAGAAATTACACTCAATTATCATGGCGAACCTGGAGATGAAGAACCACTTTGGTTTTAGTTTCTTTGGTTTTGAGTAGCCCTTGATGTAAAATAATACTATTTATTGTTTGTAGTATTGGAGAATAGAAATTATATTTGTGAAATTAATTTTAATCCCGAATAATCATGCATCATACTCGCCGTAAATTCATCTTACAATCTTCATCCACCGCAATAGGTTTGGGTCTATTATCATCATTGCCATTTAATGGGTTACTTGCCAAAGGTAATTTGGTTGGGGCTAATGATACCATTAATGTTGGTTTGATAGGATGTAAAGGTATGGGTTGGTCCAATCTTAAATCTCAACTGACCAATAATCCTGAAGTTAGATGTATAGCTTTGGCAGATGTAGACCAAAGCGTACTCGACGAACGAACGAATGATGTTGAAAAGCTTAAAGGCAATCGTCCTAAACAGTTTAAAGATTATAGACGAATGTTGGAAATGAAAGAAATCGATGCTGTGATCATAGGTACACCCGATCACTGGCATTGTCTGATGTTTTGTGATGCACTATCTGCAGACAAACACGTATATTGTGAGAAACCACTTGCCAACTCCATAGAAGAATGCAATGTGATGATGGCTGCTGCCAAAAGATACCCTAAGATTGTACAAATAGGGCAATGGCAAAGAAGTGGTAAACATTACCAGCAGGCGCACCAATATCTAAAAAGCGGAAAACTTGGAAATATCAGATTGGTAAAATGCTGGGCTTACCAAGGTTGGATGCAACCTGTGAATGTTAAACCTGATACAACTGTGCCGCAAGGTGTGGATTATGATATGTGGCTAGGACCTGCTCCACAAAGACCATTTAATCCTAATCGTTTTCACTTTAATTTCAGATGGTATTGGGACTATGCTGGTGGCTTGATGACGGATTGGGGTGTACATGAGATAGACATCGCTTTATATTTTATGGGTGTACAAGCACCAAAATCAGTAATTGCTTCGGGTGGGAAACTGGCTTATCCAGATGATGCTTCAGAAACGCCAGATACTTTGCAAGCTGTATTTGAATATGAAAACTTCAATATGTTATGGGAACATGCTACAGGAATAGACAATGGTCCTTATGGTAAATCAGAGGGTATTGCTTTCATTGGTAATCATGGAACTTTGGTAGTCAATAGAGAGGGCTGGAGTGTCATTCCTGAAACGCAAAGAAATAGTGAAGGGATATTAAACTATGAGATCGAAAATATGCCTGAACAACGCAAACCAAATAGTGCGGACTATCTAGCAGAGCATGGAAAAAACTTTGTGTCTGCCATAAAAAAGAATGATGCATCAATACTAGCATGTGGTATTGAGACTGGCGCTGTTGCAGCTATCAATGCACATATGGGTAATGTAGCCTTCAAAACTGGTCGTAAAGTCTATTGGGATGCTTCTTCTGGTACATTCAAAAATGATGCAGAAGCCAATATGCTTATCAAAACAAATTACCAAAATGGCTGGAATCTACCTGTTATCTAGGTAGATGTACCATTATTTTGGGGTTTAAAACAATTAAAATGATGTGTAATTCATTCATTTATACTTAACTATTGGGTAATGCGTAGGCATAGATAGATTCAGAAACTACTGTTTTCATCAATTATTAGAAAATTATTAGAAAGCTTTAAATTTTATAAGTATTACAAAATCAATTGATTACATGTTGTGTATAAAAATATATGAAATTATATAGTATAATATTTTTTTATATATATAATGCAATCTATCTTTGCATCAGAATAGCGTGAGAAACTGTTCTGAACCTATATTTAAATCCAACCTGATCATATATTCAAAAATAACACATCTGTAAATTTTATATTTACATTTAGGTGGTTTTGAATACTATGTAGACTTTGCAATCTTAGATTGTGTGATGTCTGAATAATAATAGAAAATATAAACGATTAAACATTGATTTAGTATCCTTTATTGTGGTATTAAATAAAACTGGTGTGTATTTTTCACATTATGTATTAAAGAAATATTTATATAAATATTTCACCTACTTATTCTATATCCAACCCTGATTTTGATTTTAGAAACGGAAGATTAAAGACGGCTTTCTGTCTTTTCGACGAATTATTTTTCTTTAACCATTAAGTTACTGGGACTTAGGTGTATACATATATATCCTAATCTCATGACAGTAAAATTTATTTCTTAAACTCAAAATTTGGATCTCATGAACGAAACAAATTCAACACGTTTCAGTACCATAAGCAGGATGTTAGCATTCTTCGTGGTATTTTTCATCGGCACCTCTACCATCTCATCGGCCCAGTCCGCTTGTGCGTGTAAAGGTGCTATTCAAGTATCTGTAAATGACGTTTGCCAGGCTGACATCACTACAGATATGATTCTTACTAATGGTTCTACATGTGGTGGCTCGACTACTGCAGTTGTAACCTTAATGAAGACGCCGACTGGCAATATCATTGCTACGGGTACAGGATCTGCCTTGTTACAAGACGCTCATCTTTATATCGGTAAAAAGATATA
>JBGSOH010000328.1:0-3169 GCA_041739205.1 Saprospiraceae bacterium | reverse complement strand
AATGCAAATTTACAGTAAATGGTGATTTCGAATTAAAAGGTAAAGAAAATAGAAGGGTCTATTTTGCGGAATCTGACACAACTTATTACCATGCAGTATTTGGAATCGCAGAATAGAATTTCGAACCACTAATGTCCTTATAAGCTTGTGCAAATCTTATTTGATGTAGTGGCCTTTATATGATATGTTATTAGGTCAAAATTCGTCGTTAAACCTTAAACTCGTAAATAATTAATTCCTTCCAAATTCTTCTATTTGCTGTATGGTCCTCACAATACCATCTTCAGCAACGATTTGGATTTTCATCTCAGCAGCCTTGATATATAGGTCTTCGTTAGTCAATAGTTCTTTGATGCTGGAGACAAATTTTCCTAGAGTGAGTTTTGAGATTGGAATAGGTTTTACAGCCAAACCTTTATTAAATCCTACCATACCCCAAAACTGTTGATCCCCGATAGGATGTAAGATTGGACAAATCATAAACGGGACACCTGCACGCAAGCATTCAGCCGTAGTACCAATGCCGCCATGATGGATGACCGCTTTGACTCGTGGAAATAGTTTTTCTTAAGGAGCGCTATTGATGACTAGGATATTTGGATTTTGTTCGAGTTTGGTGGTCTCTTGAAGTCCCCAACCTTTGACAACAATCATACGAATCTTAAATTGTTCAGTTATGGTGATAATGGCAGATTGCAAATCCATCTTGCTTTTAAACGGCATACTACCGAAGGTCAATAATAATGGCGGTTTTCCAACATCTAGAAAGTGTAAGATTTGATCTGATAACTCTTCCTTAGATAACCCAAACCAAAATCCATTAAATGCGTCTTGGTTTGGATAATCAATAGGTACAGGTAGAAAACTAGGACTCAAACCATAAATATTTCTTACGATAGGAATCTTAAATTTTTTAGGCAAATCAAAAGATGCCTTAAATGCACCTATTGGTTTTGATAACAAGCCGATACTAAGATTAGACAAAGAATAACTCAGTTTGTAGAGAAATTTTGGTATCGGCAATCCACTAAATGCAGGATTTGCAAATGCATTGGTAGGCTCTACGATGGGAAGGACAGACGCTTTTATCATTTGTGTGGAAACTGGTCTGCAAAACTATCTGCCAATGTATTGACATGGTACAAAACCAAGTCGCTTTCTAAAGCCAACTTATAAAACGCTTTCAGTGAATTGGTAATCAAAGGGTAAATCCATGTATGTAGATTGCGTCTGATGGCAAATGGATTTCCTTTCATCATCTTTTTGCCTTCATCAGAGTCTAAGATAGCTTGAAAATCAGCTTCCACAGGCACAAAATCAATACCATAAGAGAGTACCAATTCTCTAAAATTTTTGGCAGTGGAAAGTGTGACTTTATGACCACGTTGTTGCAGGGCTTGCCCTAGTACAGCATATGGCTGTATGTCTCCGCGTGTACCAAGTGTTAGGATGGCTATGTTCATTTTAATATTTTTTTTTTTTGATTTGGCAAAATAAGTTAAATCGAACATTGTTAAAACGATAATTTTACAACAAAAACCGGCTTTCTATAACTGAAGCCAAATGCTTGAGATAAATAAGATTATAAAGATATTATGTAAAATTAAATAAACATAAATATTTTTTAAACAAAACAAATTAATCATTCAAAAGTCCTGAATTATCAGTTTTAATTTCAAATGCCTTCCTAATTAAAGTAAACTGATATTTGGTTTTATTGCCAAAAGTAAAACAACACTGATATTTGGTTTTATTGCCAAAAATGATACCTTTGCTATTCTAAAACATTAAAAAACAAACAGCCTTAAATTAAATTTACTTTTTAATAATTACACTGAAAAATTTAAATCACACCTTAAATCTACTTGATGAATATCTTCAAATCACCTTTTGCTACCACATTATTTGCTATACTTATTATCACATCGGGTTCTTCTTGCTCTAAAGTATATTTTGATACACAAAAACAAACATCGCCTATAGACGATGATAATTATATCAGCGAATATGAAGTATCCATAGGCGAATGGATTACATATATTGTTACAACTAGTTTTATCGAAAATGAGAAACCAATCTATCTAGGCGATCATTTGGATATTATAAAATCTAAGCTACCACTGTCAGGAATGGGACATTGGAATGATTATGTTTTTGAATCTATGATAAAAAAATCTCAGTTGTCATCCCAAACAAAAGTCTACAACCATTGCACTAACAAACACTTTAAAATTGTTTTACCTAAATCTGCTTGGGATTCAATTGTAACTAACAAATTATTAGAATTACCTATCGTGGGTATATCCTACGAGCAAGTATTGGATTATTTAGGTTATAAAAAAGATATCTTAAATAATTGCAAGATAAAAGGCGATAAAACGAATGAAACTTTTGAGTTTGATTGTTATCTACCTCTTCCTAATGATTATGATGATTTCATAAAGAACAATGATTTAAAGTGGGTTACAAAAGCTGATAGTATTAATGCCAAAGGTTGTAGTATTTACAATTACAAAAATTCTCTTTGCGAAAACTGTCCTATACCTAAATACTACCTTACCAATCCTGTGCTAAAAAATATGGGTCAGGCTCCAACTTATGTTTGGGGTTTCTTTCCTATTGGTGGTTTATACAATTTATTCGGTAATGTAGCTGAGATGACGTCCATAAAAGGTATCGCTAAAGGTGGCAGCTATTATCATCATGCAAGTGAAATAAGAGAACATAAAGTACAAAGATACACCAAACCTGAACCATGGTTGGGCTTCAGGGTATGGTTTAGAACTTATCCAAAATGATGTGACGAAATAGATTGGCAAAAGAAACCGATTACAACCATATTTCTTCTAAAAACGTTTACAATATCTCATCTACTTACGACAATGAATTATGTTACATAGGCCACTTATTTAATGTTATGAAATTTCATGGCACAATAATTGGACATATTCTTGAAATAGTTCTCTACTATCTGCCTTTTCATTGACATTTAAATAAGAAAAGCATGAATTTCAGCAAGTTACCATCGATTATAAAATTGATTCTCCTCCAAATCATTGAAGAGATTGAACGCCGCATTAATGCAAAACGTGGTGTTGACGGAGAAGAAGCTAATTTTGCTAGCTCTGTCTACACATCTTTAAAATTCATTGTCCTAGACCAAGTGGAT
>JBGSOH010000326.1:0-2224 GCA_041739205.1 Saprospiraceae bacterium | reverse complement strand
TCAAAAAGGTTAATACTAGGATTCATGCGCACCGGTGTGTTTCTTATGAATGGATAGGTCGAGGTTGCTTTCGTATTCCAAAACCTTCCATTTTTTCTCAAAAATCAAAAGAACGCTTTCATATTTACAATATAATTTATCTTGAAATAATTGTATTAACGTATTTATAGTATTAGACTACATTTCCAATTTACAATCAAATCTCAACCTTCTTATTCCTTAAATTCATTAGGAGTAATAAAATTGTATTCAATCAACCTGAAACCTTAAGTAGCCAAATGATAGAAGTAATAAAACACGGCATAATTCTCGAAAAATCAACCGATGGTTTCGAAAATGAAGGCGTACTCAACCCTGCCGCAATAGACCATGATGGAACCATCTATTTGTTCTACAGAGCAGTCAGCAAAGGCAACCATTCCACCATTGGCTTGTGTACTTTGACAGACCCGCTGATAGTAGATAATAGACAAGACGAACCAGTTATATTTCCCCAAAATGATTATGAATGTCAAGGCGTTGAAGACCCTAGAATCGTAAAAATAGAAGATAAGTTCTACCTATCATACACAGCATATGATGGCGTCAATGCACTCGGGGCAATTGCATGTTCTACGGACTTACTTACTTGGCATAAAAGTGGCATTGTGGTCCCACAGATCACTTATGATGAATTCAGACACCTCGCAGAATCAAAGGGACACATTAATGAAAAATACCTTCGCTACAATATCCAAAAGTCAACACATGACAAACCAGATAAAAATATTTTGATATGGGATAAGAACGTGATTTTATTTCCAAGAAAAATTAATGAGAAATTCTATTTCCTACATCGTATCAAACCTGATATACAGATAGCATGTGTGGATAATTTAGAAGATTTGAATGCTGAATTTTGGCAAAAATACTTCCTAAGATTTAATGAAAGCATCGTAATAGCTCCCAAATATAAACATGAAGTGAGTTATATCGGTGGCGGCTGTCCCCCAATAGAAACAAAAGAAGGTTGGCTCATTATTTATCATGGTGTATACGATACTGTAAAAGGATATATCTACACTGCTTGCGCTGCCCTACTAGACTTAGAAAATCCATCTAAGTTAATCGCGCGTCTGCCTTATCCACTCTTCAAACCTGAACATACATGGGAAGTTAGGGGCGAAGTAAATAATGTTTGTTTCCCTACAGGTGCCATCGTTCGAGAAGGCCAGCTTTATATTTATTATGGCGCGGCAGACGAAAGAATAGGATGTGCTTCTATAAATATGTCCGACTTAATTATTGAACTTTTACAAAACAAGGAATCAAATGAGTAACCACCAAACCTTACCAGAGATACTATTAATAACTACTTATCCACCAAAAGAATGTGGCATTGCAACCTATACCCAAGATTTAATATTTGCAATCAAAAACAAATTCCAGAACTCATTCAAAATATCCATTTGTGCCTTAGAATCTAATGGTATCGAACTTCCATATTCAGATGATGTAAAATACATTCTGCATACAGATGATCAAGCATCTTATCTAAAACTTGCGGATGACATCAATAAAAATGACCAAATAAAAATGGTCCTTATCCAACATGAATTTGGACTGTATGAAAATAATGAAGTGCATTTATTAGGATTACTTGATGCCATCAAAACACCTAAAATCCTAGGATTTCACACTGTTTTGCCTAACCCAGATGAAGTTTTCAAACAAAATGTACAAAAGCTAACCACAGCAGTCGATTCCATCATTGTCATGACCAAAGCATCTTCTAAAATTCTGGTGTCAGATTACGGAATTCTTCAAGACAAAATAACAGTTATACCACATGGAACACACTTAGTGCCTCACGCTAATAAAGCTAAACTAAAAGCCAAATATAATGTAGAAAACAAAAAAGTATTGTCCACATTTGGATTTCTAGGCGCAGGTAAAAGTATTGAAACCACTCTTGATGCTATGCCAGATATCATCTTAGAAAATGAAAACGTAATCTTTCTAATTATCGGAAAAACCCACCCTTCTGTACTCAAAAGAGATGGTGAAAAGTATAGAGATTTTTTAGAAAAAAGAGTGGTTGAATTAGGTATTACAGCGCATGTGAAATTTATCAACACATTTATTCCGCTGAATGAACTACTCGAGTATTTACAGATGACTGATGTATATTTGTTTACTTCCAAAGATCCAAATCAAGCAGTAAGTGGTACTTTTTCATATGCTA
>JBGSOH010000325.1:0-26515 GCA_041739205.1 Saprospiraceae bacterium | reverse complement strand
CCTGTTCCCATAGGATTGGGTATCTATTTATTCTTTAAGGACAAACCCATGATGCTTCGCTTTAGTGCGGCATATCTATTTGCAAATCTTATAGGATTTTGCATCTATTATTTATACCCAGCAGCACCACCATGGTATTTTGAGAAATATGGAGATGTCGAAAAATTTAATATACCTGGCGATCCTGCTCAATTGGTAAGATTTGATTCGTTAATTGGTTATCCTTTGTTTAAAGAAATGTATTCTAAAAACTCAAATGTATTTGCTGCTATTCCTTCACTTCACTCAGCCTATCCTGTCATTTCGTGGTATTACGCTAGAAAAAAGGGACTAAAAATAGGTTCTGTAATCATATTCATAGACATTATTGGCATATGGTTTGCCGCAGTATATTCTTATCATCACTATTTTATTGATGTATTATTAGGATTAGGTTGTGCAATCGGAGCATTGCTTATTTTTGAAGGTTGGCTTTATAAAACACAATTATCCCAATATTTAAATCGTTATGTGAAGTTTGCAGATAGTTAAAATGCTGTCATTTGTCAAATTTTTGATCAAGGAATTAAAAATTTAATCAAATGATTAAACATTTGTTTCGTGTCATATGTTGACTCTTAGTGTAATTTATAATTGTTGAATTAATTTAAAAATGGCTAAACAAATCAAAGTCGAAAAACCTAAAGGAAAGTTAGGCATTCTCATGCCGGGAATGGGAGCTGTTGCTACTACTACAATAGCTGGTGTATTTGCTATCAATAAGGGTTTATCCCCTGCGGTAGGATCACTCACTCAAATGGGTAGGATTAGAATTGGTAAACGAACTGAAAATCATCAACCATTCATTAAAGATGTTATCGCACTACACCCTTTAAATAAGGTTGTTTTTGGTGGATGGGATGTATTTGATGATAATGTCTATGAGTCTGCTATGCATGCTAAAGTTTTGGAAGAATCTCTTCTAAAAAAACTAAAACCGCAACTTGAGCAGATAAAACCAATGAAAGCAGTATTTGACCATGAATATGTCAAAAGACTGGATGGTAAGCATGTAAAAAAAGGTAAAACCAAAATGGAACTTGCCAAAGCTATCATGAAAGATATCGAGCAGTTTAAAAAAGAAAACGATTGTGATAGATTAGTAATGATATGGTGCGGATCAACAGAAATTTACATCAAAGAATCTGAAGTACATCAAACACTTGCATCTCTTGAAAAAGGAATGGAAGAAAACCATAAGGATATACCACCAAGTATGATATATGCTTATGCTGCAATAAAGATGGGTATACCATATGCCAATGGAGCACCTAATCTTTCTTGTGATATACCTGCAATGGTAAAACTTGCAAAAAAAACAGGTACACCAATAGCTGGTAAAGACTTTAAAACTGGTCAAACATTGATGAAAACAGTTATCGCACCAGGTCTAAAAGCAAGAGCTTTAGGAATAGAAGGATGGTTTTCAACAAATATTTTAGGAAATAGGGACGGAGAAGTATTGGACGATCCAGATAATTTCAAATCAAAAGAAGTATCTAAACTTGGTGTGTTAGAAGATATTCTTGAACCAGAACTATATCCTGAACTTTATGGAAATCTTTACCACAAAGTAAGAATCAATTATTATCCACCACGAGGAGACAATAAAGAAGGATGGGATAATATTGATATCAGAGGATGGCTCAATTATCCAATGCAAATTAAAGTAGATTTTCTTTGTAGAGATTCTATTTTAGCAGCGCCTTTGGTTCTCGACCTTGCGATTTTCCTTGATCTAGCAAAAAGAGCTGGTTTATCTGGTATACAAGAATGGTTATCATTCTATCTAAAGTCGCCGCAAGCTCCAAAAGGAGTTCATCCAATGCATGATATTTTCAAACAATTGAATAAATTAGAAAATACCATCAGACACCTTGCTGGTGAAGAATTGATCACCAATCTAGGCATGGATTACGAACAATAATTAAATATAATGGAGGGACAAAGTTATTCATTTAGCTTTGTCCCTTTTAATTTCTATGAATATACCAAAACTTATAGCCACTTCATTAGGCGCAGGATTTATACCTGTTGCACCAGGGACATTCGGAGCCTTAGTAGGTTTGTTATTTAGCTACTTACTTTCTCTGGCAAACATTGAATATCAATATTTCCAAATCATCCACATTGCATTAGTCATAACATCTTACTTCCTTGGTGTGTATGCATGCAAAAAACTTGAAAAAGAATGGGGACAAGACCCATCCAAAGTTGTAATAGACGAAACACTAGGATTTTGGATTAGTATCTTATTTCTTCCAGTGAATATTTATATCTTCATAGCAGGTTTTGTATTATTTAGATTTTTTGACATTCTCAAACCCTTGGGAATACGCAAAATAGACCTTATGCATACCCACCACTCTGTTATGCTGGATGACGTACTTGCAGGTATATATGCAAATATAGTATTGCAGATTTATGTTTTTTATTATCTTTAGGGCTACATATGATAACAGAAAATATTGTAATGCAAAATGAAGTCCAAAAACTTCCACTCAGGAAAACCTTCATCAGAGCACAAATAGTGAGTCTGACGGCTACGAGTGTTGACTTTTTAATCTCAATTTTACTGCACCATATTTTTTCTATTTACTACGTAACTGCGACAACTATCGGTTCAATTTGTGGGGCTGTGACAAGTTTTAGTTTAGGTAGAAACTGGGCATTTCTCAATAAAAATGGCAGGATAAGAAAACAAGCTTTCAGATTTGTGGTCATAAGTGGTTTCAGTATTTTTGCTAATACTACGGGCGTTTATTTTTTCAAAGAAAACTTTGACATATCCTTCCTTGCCAGCCGTATCATTGTGGCAGTACTTATAGGCGTCTTCTTTAATTTCTTTATGAATCGATATTTTGTGTTTAGGTAACGACTACTTTTTATTTTCTACCCATTTTCTCGCATTCACAAAAGCTTCTATCCATGGAGATACTTCATCTTGTCTTCCATCAGGATAATTTGCCCAATTCCACTGAAAAATGGATCGTTCTATATGCGGCATCATCACTAAATGTCTGCCATCAACACTACACATCATGGCAGTATTGTATTTAGAACCATTTGGATTGGCCGGATAGGAATCATATCCATATTTTGCTACTATTTGATAAGCTGATTCTTCTTTTGGTAGTAAAAACTTACCCTCACCATGAGAAATCCACACACCCAAAGTCGCTCCTTCAAGTGAAGACATCATGACAGAATTATTATTGGCTATTTTTACAGAAGTGAAGCCACTTTCATGTTTATTCGAATCATTAAAATGCATTTTGGGTTTAATGTCGTGTTCTGGATTTATAAGACCCAACTCAATAAATAACTGACAACCATTACAAATACCTACTGAAAGCGTATCTTCTCTACTAAAAAACTTGTCTAATGCTGCTTTGGCTTTTTCGTTATACTTAAAGGCTCCTGCCCATCCTTTGGCACTACCAAGTACATCAGAATTGGAAAATCCACCTACTGCACCGATAAATTGGATATCTTCTAGTGTCTCTCTTCCCGATATTAAGTCCGTCATATGCACGTCTTTCACATCAAAACCTGCTAAATACATAGCATTTGCAAGTTCTCTTTCAGAGTTACTCCCTTTTTCACGGATGACAGCTGCTTTTGGTCGCGGTTGATTTGTTTCAATGAAAGGTTTTAATCCCGTAAAATGGCAAGGGAATACAAAAGATAATGGTTGATTTTTATAATTTGCATAACGTTCATCTGCTTTAGTACCAGCAGATTGTTTTTTATCAAGCAAATAGGATGTTTTAAACCAAATATCTCTCCAATGATTGATGTCGAAAGTGAATACATCTTCATTGTTTTTGATACTTAGCTCCTTACCTTTGGTTGACATTCCTATTTTGATCAAATTAAGATCGTGATTTTGGAACAATTCCATAACAGTATTCTCTTTATTTGCATCTACTTGGAAGACAATTCCAATGTTTTCTGAAAACAGCAGACGAATAGCATCATTCTGACCAATGCCGGATAAATCTAAATTTGCGCCTGTTTCTGTTTCTGCAAAACACATTTCCAATACCGTAGTTATCAATCCACCACTACCAATATCGTGACCTGCAAGGATAGCGCCATCATTTATAAGTTGTTGGATCAAGTTAAAGCTCGTTTTAAAATGCTTAGCAGACGTTATGGAAGGTGCATTTTGGCCTACTTTATTAATGATTTGCGCAAAGGATGATCCACCCAATTCATGTGTTTGGCCTGACATATTTAGGTAGTAAATGCCACCACCATTGGTCTTCAAAACAGGTTCCACAATTTTTCTGATGTCGCTACAATGTCCTGCTGCTGAAATAATAACTGTACCAGGAGCGATGACTTCTTTATCAGCATATTTTTGTTTCATAGATAAAGAATCCTTGCCAGTAGGAATATTTATCCCTAAATCTATGGCAAATGAAGCACACGCTTCCACAGCTGCATACAATCTAGCATCTTCACCAGGATTTTTGCATGGCCACATCCAATTGGCAGATAAAGAAACACTTTTTAAGCCTTCTTCTAAAGGTGCCCAAACGATATTCGTCAATGCTTCTGCGATACTATTCCTACTTCCAGCTACAGGGTCTATCAATCCACTGACAGGTGAATGACCTATTGACGTCGCAATACCTTGGTGACGCTCGTAGTCAAGTGCCATGACGCCACAATTGTTGAGTGGAAGTTGTATTGGTCCAGCACATTGCTGCTTTGCCACTCTACCGCCTACACAACGATCCACTTTATTGGTAAGCCAATCTTTGCACGCAACAGCTTCTAGCTGAAGTACTTGTGCTAAGTATTCGTAAAGCTTTGAGGCATCGTAAGAAATATCTGCGTACTTTTCATGATTGGTTTGATCTGTAATCACCATTTTGGGACTGCTACCAAACATATCGCTCAAAGCAAGATTCATAGGTTGTTGACCCGTCTTGTCAGAAACAAACATAAATCTGTGGTCATCTGTAATCTCGCCTACCACATACATAGGTGCTCGCTCTCTATCTGCAATCGTTTTTACAAGTGAAATATCTTTAGCATGGACTACAAGACCCATTCTTTCTTGAGATTCATTACCTATAATTTCTTTGAATGATAACGTTGGGTCACCTATCGGCAATGCATCTATATGAATGATACCGCCAGCTTCTTCGACTAATTCTGACAGACAATTTAAATGTCCGCCAGCTCCATGATCGTGGATAGAAACGATAGGATTATGGTCACTTTCGACCAATGCTCTGATGGCATTTGCCGCTCTTTTTTGCATTTCAGGATTTGATCTTTGGATGGCATTTAGCTCAATTCCTGAACCAAAAGCGCCTGTATCTGCTGACGAAACTGCTGCGCCACCCATACCAATACGATAGTTTTCACCACCGAGAACGACTATTTTGTCTCCTTTTTCAGGTGTCATTTTTTTGGCTTGAGCCATTTTACCGTATCCTACACCACCTGCAAGCATGATAACCTTGTCAAATCCTAGTATTCTATCATCTTCTTCGTGCTCGAAAGTAAGGATAGATCCAGCTATCAAAGGTTGTCCAAATTTATTACCAAAGTCAGAAGCACCATTCGAAGCTTTGATAAGGATGTCGATGGGTGTTTGATAAAGCCAATTTCTTTCTTCTACTTTTTCTTCCCAAGGCCGAGCATCTTCGAGTCTTGAATATGAGGTCATATATACGGCAGTACCTGCAAGTGGCAAAGAACCTTGACCTCCTGCTAGTCTATCTCTGATCTCTCCACCAGAACCTGTAGCAGCACCATTAAATGGTTCTACCGTCGTAGGGAAGTTATGTGTTTCTGCTTTGAGCGAAAGTACGGAATCAAAGGTTTTTCTTTCGAAATAAGATGGTTCATCACCTTTGGATGGGGCAAATTGTACCATTTCAGGACCTTTGACAAAAGCAACATTGTCTTTGTAAGCTGAGACAATATCATTAGGATTGGCCGTAGATGTACTTTTGATGAGTGCGAAGAGACTTTTGGGTTTTACTTCACCATCGATGACGTATTGTCCATTAAATATTTTGTGACGACAATGCTCCGAATTCACTTGAGAGAAGCCAAACACTTCTGAATCTGTGAATTTTCTGCCTAAACGAGTAGCCAAATCTTCTAAGTACTGCACTTCTTCATTACTTAATGCTAGACCTTCTTCTTTATTATATTGACCAATATTTTCGATCTCTCTGATTTCCTCAGGAGCGATATTTAGTAAAAATATGCCTTGGTGCAATGAAACATACTTCTGAAAAAGCATAGGATCGTAACCACTTCCATCTTCTGAAGATTCATTAAATTTCTCTATTCTAACAATACCATTAACACCCATATTTTGGGTAATCTCGACAGCATTTGTGCTCCAAGGTGTAACCATCGCTGCACGTGGACCTACATAAAACCCATCAAGAACACCAGCATCTGCCATTTTTGAATCTCCAAAAAGCCAATTAAGCTTTTCACAATCTTCATTGTTTATTGGTGCATTGGATTGAACGGCATATACAGTTTGGTCAGTAGAGATAAAAAATTGTATCATTTGAAGCGATAATTTGTCATGATTACGAAGGCGCAAATTTCACTAAATAGAATGAGAAAATTCAATATATGGGTAAGAAAAGAAAGTATAAAGCTAAATTAAACTTATCAATATGGTAGGAGATTGGTATTTATTATCGAACATAAAATAATTTTTACCGAATTAATGGGATTTCACTAATTCGGTACCCAGTTAATACAAACAAATACTATAAAAAAAGCGCAACACTTACCTCTTAAGTAAAGCTGCGCTTTGTTACTTATAATTTGTTACTATCACCTATCTTGGCATTAAAATCATAGCTTAACCCTGAATTATAGATGGAAGGTGATAATTAGGAGACCTTACTGCTTTTTAGCGTCGATCTCTTTCATATTTTCTTTAACTTCTGCTTCGATATTATTCTTGGCATTGTTGAATTCACGAATACCACTTCCTAGACCTTTCATGAGCTCAGGAATTTTTTTACCACCAAAAAATACTAATATTATTAGACCTACTACTAGTAGTTCTTGACCGCCTAAACCGAATATTAAATTAAACATTTTATTATTATTTTGAACTGCAAAGATACAACATATCAACATGCAAAGCAATAAATACTTACAGTTGTACTTATTTTTAATGAAAAGAAATCACATTGCGAAAAATAATACATTTTAAGTCATTGATAATGTGACTCCTAAAAATCGTTATAAATTCCATACTTAGCATGTAAACCATAATAAAACTACCAATTAAGGTCTATACCTAGCCTTTAAGCAATTAATATCAGGTTACATATCGCTTTCGAAATGAAACCTTTAAAATTATTTTTTAAGCCCTATTTCTCTCAATCTTTCATCAAGATACTCACCTGCCGTGATAGGTTCGTAAGCTAGTGGTCTCTCTACTGTAACCGTAGATGGTAAACAAGTCAAGTCCATTTTGCTTTTAGGATGTAAGAAAAAAGGTATGGATAATCTTGGCACATGCCATTGTTCCTTTGGAGGATTGACTACTCTGTGGGTGGTAGACTTCAAATAATTATTGGTTAATCGCTGTAACATATCTCCAACATTGATGACGATTTCACCTTCTTCAGGAAGTATCTCTTGCCACTCGTTATCAGATGTAAGTAACTGCAAGCCGCCTGCTGAAGCACCTACCAACAAAGTGATAAGATTGATATCTTCATGCTGTTCAGACCGTATAGCTGACTTTGGCTCTGCTGTGATAGGTGGATAATGTATCGATCTTAAAATACTATTTCCATCTTCGATTTTTTCATCAAAATAATTTTCATCAAGACCCAAATGTAATGCGATAGCACGAAGTAAATATCCACCAGCTTCTTCAAATGCTTTGTACAATTCTTTGCCTTGACGATAAAATTCTGGTGATTCTAACACATCCACATTATCAGGATATTCTGCTTTTAGCGGATGATCTTCACTTACAAATTGTCCAATCTGAAAAAACTCCTTCAGGTCTGCTACCTTTGATTGTTTTGCGTGTTCTTTACCGAATGAAGTATATCCTCTTTGACCAGCAAGTCCTTTGACTTCATATTTCTCTTTGACAGAAACAGGCATACTGAAAAACATTTTTGATGCATCATAAAAAGCATCTATTTTGCTCTGTGGAATACCATGATTAATGACACCTACAAATCCAACCCTATGAAAGGCATCTCCTAATTTATGAACAAATTCAGTTCTTTCTGTTTCATTTCCATGTACAAATTTGGATAAATCTACTAATGGTATTGATCGGTTACTCATTTGATTATATTTTTATGGTTAGGTAAATACAAATAATATTCCAAAATTCTCATATTGAACAAATTGCTATTTTCTTGTCGGTTTATACTTGGATTTTTCCATCAATTGTTGGCTATCCTTCATAGCAATTAATTCAGAAAGTGTGGTTTCAGGGT
The DNA here is from genome assembly GCA_041739205.1 of Saprospiraceae bacterium. Lineage (GTDB taxonomy): Bacteria > Bacteroidota > Bacteroidia > Chitinophagales > Saprospiraceae > OLB9. The sequence continues at coordinate 18,005 of JBGSOH010000325.1, read as the reverse complement.
ATCGATCCATAAAGGCTTTGACTATTTTGTACCCGATGAAATTTGCCGTCCTACCAGGAGAATCAGCTGGCATATCTGGGCTGTTTGGACTTGGATTGATATATTTTCCTATTTTAACTGGATTGGATTCATAAAATAATTTTTTGTCAAGAAAAAACGACCACATCTCTAGTTCATTATCAAGGCACCATTGTAACTGCTCGCCTGTATATTCAAAAATGAGACTATCTTGAATCTTTGGGAGAATCAATTCTTTGATATACAATGCTTTGCCATTATGAATCATTTGGTCCAACATTTTGTGTCCAGGAGCATCTCCTATGATTTCAGTAATATGAAGATCTGCTATTTTGGGCACGATATGATCGCGATTCCATGTACGTGTGATGTAAGATGAAAAATTGGTATTATCGGGATTTATGCTTTTGTAATCTATATCAGGACTCAAAAACATATCTAAACCTAAACCTATTCCGTCATTCCCATTATCATCTTGGAAGATAAAGGCCTGATAACCAAATTCGGAAATGAAAGTGTAAATTTTGGGAACAGAAATCTGTAGTGGAAAATAATATTGTAAGTATTGATACATTTGAGTCGCATCAGATTTGACAGACGATAAATCGCTAAACTTAGCATCTACTTGGCCAAATAATTTAGAAATAAGCGTATCTCTCAAAAAAACCGAAACACCTACATAAAGACTATCAGAATTACTGGCATTCCTAATGGATAAAACTTCGGGAAAATATAAACTATAAAAAGCGCTGTGTGTATCTATTAATTTATTAATATCAGTGATACTTTTAATAGACGAAAGTTGATTTTCAGTGCGTACAATTTCAATTTCAGCGGCGATATGACTCACATCAGGTGCTTTTGTATCCTTACATGAAAAAAGGAAGGTGACAATTATTAAACTTGCAATATATCTAATCATTATATCAAAAATGTTTTTTATAAAAACTTATCAATTGTTTATCTAAAATGTAAATTCAATGCTACCGATGACATCACGGATGGCAAAATTACAACGTAAAACCGAGATTCTTTGGTATTTTTTTAACCAGACACATCAATAATCTGATTACTGACACCAAAAATCTATAAATTTGCATCTTTAATGTAGGAAATGTAGATGCAGTACACCGATACTGATAAATATCAAATAATCCTAAATGGTATTCATTAAAAATTAAGAGATGCAATTCAATATAAAATATTTAGGTTTTTTAATCGGCTCCATATGCTTGATTTCTTCTTGCAAAAATTCAGTCACTGATGCAATGGTCAACAAACCGACGGCAATGGGTAGAATAAACAATGTCGTCATCCTTACGGACAAAGAAATGGCAGAGAGTGCTATTGGTGACACAATTATCAACTATTTTCAATCGGCTTATCCTGTTCTACCTGCAGAAGAGTCTATGTTTGATTTAAGATTTTTGACACCTGAAGATTTGATTGCCAAGCCTTTACAAAAGGAATTACGCATTTATGTGCTCGTAGCAGATGTTTCTGACACTTTATCTTCTTCCACAAAAATGCTGCGGAAAGATCTAGGTACAGAAAGATTTTCTAGAGCACTCAATGACACTACTTTCACTTCATCTATTGGTAATAATAAGTGGGCAAAAGAACAGATCGTTTTCTATATTTTTGCCAATGGTAAGGAAAAACTAGCACGTGCCATAAGAGATAATTTCCCAATAGTAGCTAAAAGAATCAACCTACATGATGAAAAAAATATCCAAGCAACTGTCTTTGGAATAAAAGGTGAAAATAGAGTGTTGTCTGCTGAAATTCTAGATAGTTTTGGTATCAACATTCGAATTCCTGATCTTTTTGTCAAGGCATTACAAGACAAAAACTTTATGTGGCTGCGGATGGATAATAAAGAAATCATCCAGAGTCTTGTATTCAGAAAGTTTCCATATCTCGATCAATCTCAGTTTTCATTAGACAGCATCATAAGCATGCGTAATGCTTATGGGAAGCAGTTCATTCGCACGGGTTTTGCAGATGCTTACATGAGTACAAACATTATTGACTTGCCTGCATTAGAGTATTCTTACACTAATAATAATGTATTTGTCAAGGAAGTGCGAGGGATCTGGGAAACAGAAAATGATTTTATGGGTGGACCATTTGTAAGTTATGTTTTGCACAACGAAGCAGCCGGAGAGATTGTATTTATTGATGCTTTTGTATTTGCCCCAGGTAAAGAAAAACGCGATTTAGTGCAGCAGCTAGACTGTATTGTAAAAACAGCAAGTTTTGCTGGTGTCATGAAGAATTGATGGCAAAGTTCTGCTTATAAATCAACAAAATCAATCAACATTGGTTATTGATAACTGTTATTGTTTTCATAAACCAACTTAGCCAAATATCATGTCAAACGGTCACATCACATCTACTTTTTCTAATCATATCACGACAATAGAATTTTATCATCCTGCTCAAAACTCTATGCCTGGGCGCTTATTGGCAGAATTGGTAATACATATTGACAAAGCAGGGTCTGATGATAATACCATACTAATTGTGCTGAAAAGTGCTGGTGATCGTTCTTTTTGCGCTGGCGCTAGTTTTACCGAATTGGCTGCTATTCAAGACTTTGATACTGGAAAAAAGTTTTTTATGGGCTTTGCCAATGTCATCAATGCGATCAGAAAATGCCCTAAAATAGTCATAGGTCGCGTACATGGAAAAGCAGTCGGTGGCGGTGTAGGTCTAGCAGCAGCATGTGACTATTGCATGGCCACTAAGTATGCTTCGATACGACTTTCAGAACTTGCTGTAGGCATAGGTCCTTTTGTGATAGGTCCAGTCGTGGAGCGCAAAGTAGGTCTTTCGGCCTTCAGCCAGATGGCGATTAATGCAAATGAATGGCAAACGGCAGAATGGGGTAAACAAAAGGGATTGTTTACAGAAGCCTTTGAAAGTGTGGAACAGTTAGATGCATATATTGATCATTTCACTGCCGATTTAATACAGAAAAATCCAGCAGCTTTGGTACAATTAAAAAAAGTGTTTTGGGAAGGTACCGAAAATTGGGACCAATTGTTAGAAAAACGTGCTGAAATGAGTGGGAAACTCATCCTCTCTGATTTTGCTAAAAACGCCATTGATGCATTTTTGAAAGCTTAATTTTAAGTATTTTCTTTATCTTTACTTCATCCAACTTAACTTTTGAAGACAAGCGAAATATATGATTTCATTATAGCAGGATCTGGCGCAGCTGGACTTATGCTTGCATATAGAATGAGTCAGGATTCTTTTTTTGATGATAAAAAAATACTGCTCATTGACCAGTTTATAAAAAATACCAATGATAGAACTTGGTGTTTCTGGGAAGACGGCGATGGAGAATGGGATCATCTCGTCTCAAAATCATGGCAAAAAATATATTTTGGTAGCCAAAACTTCACAAAGGATATAGAATTAGGTACGTACAATTACAAAATGCTGCGAAGTAGCAACTTTTATAATTTCATTTACGAAATTCTGAAAGAAAAGTCCAATTTTGAATTAGCAACAAACACCATCATTCAGATCTCTGAAAAAGAAAATCTCGTACATATTCATTCTGATGAAAAAATATTCTTTAGCAAAAAAGTCTTTAATTCCATTTTTGATCCTACTATCATAGCTACACTACCTGAATTTCCATACCTTAAACAACATTTCATTGGCTGGTTTGTCAAAACGGAAATTCCTGTTTTTGATGATACTAAGGCTACTTTCATGGATTTTACAGTCGATCAAAAAGGAAATACTCGGTTTATGTATGTTTTGCCTACTACGCCATATGAAGCTTTGGTAGAGTACACCCTGTTTTCCGAACATTTGCTGAATAAATCCGAATATGAGTCAGAAATAAAACAATATTTATCCAAACTCGGTATCTCAGATTATATCATTACCGAAACGGAAATGGGCGATATCCCTATGACATCATACCCTTTTGAACGACACAATACTTCCAATCTCTTGCACATAGGTAGTGCTGGTGGATGGACTAAAGCAAGTACGGGTTATACTTTCGCATCGACAACTAGGAAGACAAAAGAACTGATTAATTTCCTAAAAAAAGAATCTGATTTCACACGATTCCATCACAGAAGTAGATATTGGTATTATGATTTAATATTTCTTGGAGTATTGCACAGAAACAATGAAGTTGGTTCTGATGTTTTCTCTTCGATATTTCGCAATAATTCTTTGATAAAAATATTTCATTTTCTAGACGAAAGTGGTACGTTCTTCGAAGATATAAAAATCATGTTTAGAACCAGACCTATTGGACTTTTTTCGCTTTCAGCTATACTTAATTTTACAAAAATGTTTAAAAGATATTAATATGTTACAACCATCTACTTTAGAGTTTTTCAGGGAATTGCGTCTTAACAACCATAAAGAATGGTTTGACCAAAACCGAAAAAGATATGACAAAGTCAAAGCAGACTATATCCAACTTGCAGGTGACATTCTAGATGAAATGAAAAAGGAAGATGAGACATTAGATATTTTATCAGCAAAAGACTGCACTTTCAGAATTAATAAGGACATCCGATTTTCAAAAGATAAAACACCTTACAAAACTAATCTTGGCATTGCGCTTCATCCATATGGCAAAAAAATGCAATTGGCAGCATATTACATCCATATCGAAGAAGGTCAATCTTTTGTAGGTGGTGGACTTTGGATGCCCGAAACTCCGTTATTAGCAAAAGTACGCAAGGAAATCAACTATTTTTATCAAGATCTTGAAGGAATATTGGCTGATCCTAATTTCAAAAATTTTTATGGGGAAATAGATGTTGATCCAGGACAAAAACTCTCGAGACCACCAAAAGGTTATGAAGCCGAAAATCCTGCCATAGAGTTCCTAAAACTAAAAAGCTTTACCGCTTCAAGGAAAATTCCTGACAATTTACTCACATCAGAGAAATTTATTCCTTTTGTAAAAGAGTCCCTCATTGCATTGAAGCCACTGATTTCTTTTATCAATAGAGGCATAATGAGTGATGAAGATGGTGGCATTTAATAACAATATGCGTCATCAATAACGCTTATTTCATATTTGTTTGAGAAATTTTATATCTTCTCAAATCCTTTCTTTGAAGGTCAAATAAGGTATTTGGTCTATTACTACCTGCTTTTATTTTTATAAAAAACAAAATAACTATACCTTTATGTCGTTAACACTATTAGAAATTAAATTAGGTTAAAATTTCAACAAAAATATAGATAAAATTATGCTTATGTCCTTAAGATTACTCTTTTTGATGCTATTTGTTAGCGTATTTACAAAAAACGTTGCTCAAAATTCAGTCATTAGTGGTTATGTCAGTGACATCCGAAATGGAGAAAAAATCATAGGCGTCAATATTTACATTCCTGCTTTGGATATTGGTACGGTGACCAATAATTTTGGCTTTTATTCACTTACTGTACCAAGTGGAGAAAATGTCGAAATTTCTTTTTCCTACATTGGATATAAAACCGTCACCAAAATATTAAATCTAACCCAAGATGTAAAACTTAATATCGATATAGATCCTGCCATTGAACTAGAAGTTATCGAAATTACGGCTGAAAAATCAAAAAAAATAGAACGTGAAACCCAAATGAGTGTAGCGGAAATTCCTATACAACAGATAAAAAAAGTACCTGCGCTTCTCGGTGAAGTAGATGTATTGCGAGTATTGCAGTTATTGCCAGGTGTACAGTCGGGTGGTGAAGGACAAAGTGGGTTTTATGTGCGTGGTGGTAGTCCTGACCAAAACTTAATCCTCCTCGATGGTGTTCCTGTGTATAATGCCTCTCACCTTTTCGGATTCTTTAGTGTATTCAACTCAGATGCCATAAAGGATGTAAAATTGATAAAAGGTGGTTTCCCAGCACGCTATGGCGGTAGATTATCATCTGTACTAGAAATAAACATGAAAGAAGGTAATAATAACGAGTTTCATGGGAATGTAGGCGTTGGTTTGATCGCTTCTAAATTTACATTAGAAGGTCCAATTTCGAAAGGGAAAACATCTTTTTTATTATCCGGAAGAAGAACATATGTAGACGTTTTGGCTAGGCCATTTATAAAGAGCGAGTTTAAAAACTCAGGAACTGATGGTTCTACAGGCTATTATTTTTATGACTTAAATGCAAAAATAAACCACAAGTTTTCAGATAAAGACAAGCTTTATCTAAGTGTTTATACAGGACAGGACAAGTTTTATTATGACGAAAAAGATCTGGAAGGTTCTATTAGAGATTTTACGGATACAGGACTTGGATGGGGAAATTTGACAGGAGCTTTGAGATGGAATCATGAAGTTAATAATAAGCTATTTGCAAACACTACGATGACTTACAGCAAATATAAATTAAATACAAAAGTTGAGTCAGGAACAGAATTTACAGATGAGAATGAACTTGATGAAATAGGATTAGAATACTTTTCGGGTATAGAAGACGTCGCGCTTAAAGTAGATTTTGATTATTTACCTAAACCAAATCATTACATAAAATTCGGAATTAGTGGCATTTATCACAAGTTTGAACCAGGTTTATTCATCCTTAATCAGGTCAACACTCGAGAAAATGAAAACTTTAATCTAGAAGTAGGTCAAAAAAACATTTATGCCACAGAATATGCTACTTACATCGAAGATGATATCACCCTAGCGCGCAATACTAAACTGAATGCTGGCCTACATCTTTCAGCGTTTAATGTAGATAGCAAGTTTTACACATCCCTGCAACCAAGATTAAGCTTAAATCAGGTCCTACCAAATGATATAGGCCTGAAAGCATCATTTGCCACTATGAGACAGTACATTAATCTACTAGCATTCGAAGGAATAGGACTACCTACTGACCTTTGGCTACCTACTACAGGACGTATTAAACCACAAGATTCTTGGCAAGTTGCACTTGGAGCTGCAAAGAGTTTTGACGAGTTTGAAGTCAGTGTAGAGACTTATTACAAAAAGATGAAAAACCTGATTGCCTACAAAGATGGTGAAGGCCTTTTTGATCTGAGCGATTGGCAAGATCGTGTCACACAAGGTGATGGTGATGCTTATGGATTTGAAGTTTTTATTCAAAAGAAAAAAGGTAGATTTAATGGCTGGATAGGTTACACCCTTGCATGGACCAATAGACAATTTGCAGAAATCAATGATGGCAAAAAATTTCCTTTTAGATATGATAGAAGACATGACATCTCTATCGTAGGAATGTATGACGTCTCTAAAAAGGTAAATGTGGCGGCAACTTGGGTGTATGGCACTGGAAATGCAACAACTTTGGCCAATTCTTCATATAGTGGTCCTGGCAGTACGATACAAACATATGGTGCACGTAATAGTTACAGAATGAATCCATATCACAGGCTAGATATAGGTATTAACTTTGTCAAAAAAAGAGAAAAATATACAAGAACTTGGTCAGTCGGTACTTACAATACTTATGTCAATAATAACCCATTTTTTGTATATTTTGCCAATGACTATGATTATGAAACTGGGGAATCTACTCAAAAACTAAAACAGGTGAGTCTTTTCCCACTGATACCATACATTAATTACTCAATTGACTTCTAAAAAATAAAAAACATGCAAACGATAAAATATTTTATTCTGCTTTCTTTTCTAGCTTTTTCATTCAGTTCATGTGAGAATTTTTTCGAGACCACATTAGAACTCGATCCACCTCCATTTGAGAAAAAACTAGTCTTAATTGCAAATCTAAAGTCTGGGACAGACGAATTCCAAGTATATGTGACCGAAAATTTTGGTATCTTAGACGATGAACAAATCACTACTTTGACCGATCCAAAGATAGAGTTTACAATCAATGGGCAAGTATTTGATAATTATGTGAGAACTATTCAAGATAAAGGATATTTATTTATTTTTGATCTTGCAAATGTAGATATTAAACCGGGAGATGTTTGTAGAATATTGGTTTCTCATGAAGGATTTCCAATTGCTACAAGTGCGCAAGTCGTACCTCCAAAAGTAGAGCTGACGAACATTAAATATGTAGAAAACGGTGGTTTGGATACCGAAGGATCAGAAAAAAGTAAGGTCGATGTGTCATTTTCAGATCCATCGAGCAAGAATTTTTATGAAACTGTGGTAAAGGCGAATAATACTATGGGTTGGTATAATAACTATTTTTATACAAACTTAAATGAACCTGGAGCATCTGAAGGGCTTAATTATTATGATGTCATTTTTAATGACTTGGCATTTGAAGGCAAACAAAAGGACTTGAGTTTACTTATAAATAGAACATTCGAAAGTCAAGCTAGAGAATTTGAGATTGCAGTTGTATGGCGTACTGTCACAGAAGATTATTATAAATATGTTCGTACGCTTAATGTATATTATGATAGCAATGACAATCCTTTTGCAACACCTGCTGATGTATATTCAAATGTGGACGGCGGTTTAGGTATATTTTACATCGTTAATGAGACAGAATACCAGATATTTTAGAATTTTTAGATCGACAATAGTAATAATTTAAAATTAAGATATTATTTTTACATGGTACAAAGAAAATTATCATGGAAACGATATCTATCTCAGCAGACGGACTTAATGTTTTAAAATTTATAAACCAAACCAATCATTCCATCTTCCTCACAGGAAAAGCTGGTACAGGTAAAACAACGCTCTTAAGGCAAATCATAAGCACTACCCACAAAAACACAGTAGTTGTAGCGCCTACAGGAATTGCCGCACTCAATGCTGGTGGAGTGACTATCCACTCGATGTTTCAGCTCGCTCCAGGTGGTTTTGTACCAGACCCATCATATGCTCCTGACTTAAACAATGGTGTAAAAATAGACTCGATTGCATCACTTAGCAAAACATTCAAGATGAGTGGGACAAAGCAGGCCGTGATCAAAGCATTGGATTTGCTTGTCATTGATGAAGTCAGTATGTTGCGAGCAGATTTGCTTGACGCAATGGATTTTGTCATGCGTAGAGTACGACGGAAAGAACAACCTTTTGGCGGTGTACAAGTGCTATTTATAGGGGATTTGTTGCAACTTCCACCAGTGGTCAAAAATGAAGAATGGCATGTTTTGAAAAATTATTATCAAGGTGTATTTTTCTTCCACGCGCACGTGATACAAAAGATAAAACCACTCTACATTTCACTTAAAAAAATATACCGTCAGTCAGATGATAGATTTATAGGTGTGCTCAATAATCTCCGTAACAATGTCATAAAAGACGAAGACATGGAAGTTTTAAGCAAATACGTAAAACCAGATTTCGACCTTCACGCACATCCTGGATATATTTACCTCACCACACACAACCGCAAAGCCGACGAGATCAATACTCATGCATTAGACAATCTTCAAGAAAAATTATTCAGCTATAAAGCAGAAGTTGAAGGTGAGTTTCCAGATAAAATGTATCCTATGGATGAAACCTTACATCTTAAAGTAGGCGCTCAAATCATGTTTACCAAAAACGATCTTTCTCAAGACAAACGATTTTATAATGGCAAAATGGGTGTGGTAAAATCATTATCCAAAGATGAAATTTATGTGCTTTTTCCAGATGAAAATTACACCATCGAAGTCGAAAAATATGAATGGACCAATATCAGATATAATATCAATGACAATACTAAGGAAGTAGAAGAAGAAGTCATTGGCACTTTTGTCCATTATCCTATAAAACTTGCTTGGGCCATTACCGTTCATAAAAGTCAAGGCTTGACTTTTGACAAAGCTATACTTGATGTTGGTGACGTATTCCAACCTGGACAAGCATATGTTGCGCTATCTAGATTACGGTCTATGGACGGACTTGTACTTGTGGATATGTTGAAAATGCGTGGTATCCAAAATGCTCAAGACGTCATGTCATATGCCCAAAATGAAGCAGATGAAAACTTGATTAGCCAATCTCTAGTGACAGGTACTAAAAAATTCATGTATGAAACCGTAAAGAAAGGCTTCGATTTCCATTATCTTATTTCAGAATGGAAAAAACATGCAGAATCGTATAATAGCAATGCCATTTTATCTGAAAAATCAAAGCATACAGTATGGGCTAGTATGATGTTTGAAAAAGTATTACATCTTCAAGATGTATCAAAAAGATTTTCAGCATGGTTGGATGTTCAGTTTACTGTGGCAAATGTGGATTACAATTGTATAAAAACCAAGGTTATAGGAGCTACAGATCATTTCTTCTCTACGCTAGATGATGTGCTTAATGAAGTCATGACAAAAATAGAAGAACTCAAAAGAGTAAAAAGAGTCAAAGAATACTTCTCAGAACTGATGCATATGGAAGAATTGACATTACAAACAATTCTGGGAATGACAAAATCTAAACTCATCATTGAAGCATATATCGAAGGTCATATTATTAATAAAGAAAGCCTAACAAATGATTTTACAAAAAACTACCGCTCGCACAAACTAGATGTGATAAAAGAAAAAGTGAAGGCCACTCACCCAGATCTCATCACAACAGAAGACGATACGGAGGACTTTTCTTATTACGTTCGTAAGCCCAAAAAGGAAAAAGGTGATAAAAAATCCACCTATCAAATCACTTATGAAATGTGGTTAGATAAAAAGTCGTTAGATGAGATCGTTCAAGAGCGAAAACTTACTATAACAACTGTACAAGGTCATATGGCAAGATTGATCGAAGAAGGTAAAGTCTCTATCACGGAAGTTTTATCCGATGACAAAATCAGGTCTTTAGAGATCCTATTTGAAGGATATACAGGTGGAAATCTTTCTGATATGAAAGAAAAAGCAGGTGAAGATTTCACTTATGGCGAACTCAGGATTTTCAGGGGAAGCTTAGGACTTAGAGAGTAATAAAATTTCCTAAATCTAAAGTCCAATCGTAGTTGGAAGTCTTCAGTCTAGTGTTTTTATCAGGAATCAATTGATACTTTAATAAAATATCCTTAATACCATCAAGACCACCAAAATCGCCTCTGAACCAACTAAACAGACTAGTCACATAAGCAGTCTTTTCATCATCTTTGTATGTGGTAAATTTATTCAAATATGCTTTAGTGCTTTTGTCAAATTGTTCGTCGAGTCGTGTCCAATCATATATAGCTACTGGAGGGCAAGATTTTGCGCCACAGTTGAGTGCAAAATGTATTCGATAATCTCTTTTGCTTACCCTGAGTTTTTTTTCTAAGCTACTAGGAAATAACTTTGTCAAATATCCTAGAAAAAATTCATGTTGTGATCGCCTTAGAATGCCATGTTCGATATCCGCAAAACTCATTAATTTCCCTCCGATATTGATTTGCTTTTCGCTAAAAAATGTGCGTCTATCGTCATATTTTTTTGGTTGAGCAGAGAGTATCACTTGGATATTTGCATTATAAATATTGACCCAAAAAGCAAATTTCTGGTCATCAGTACCTAATTGACCATTCAGTTTGTCGATATCACATGCTTCAAATATTTTTAAGTAAGCAGATACATCTTTTTTGTCACGAATATCTTCCAAAAACTCTTGTGATGTCAGTAAATAATTAATAGGAATACCTTGAGAAAAGACATTTTGAGTAATAAAAAATGTGAAAAGTAAAAACAACAAAGACTTTATATGATGCATAAAAGCACAATTTTGGGGATATTTTCAATATTTAAACACAATTTCAGATAATCACAAAAATGTAATATTTGCATGATTATTGAGTAAAGTTAATGGTATTTTGAAGAAACGAATTACTTTTGACCAAAATAATCAAAAACAATTTGCCTTTCATTTCAATAATCATTCCTACTTACAACGAATCAAAAAACATACAAAACCTATTGTTGTTGTTTGATTCATTAGATAAATCAACTTTCGAAGTCATCATTTCTGACAGTCCTGAAAGTTCAGATGATACAAAAAATGTGGTTAATGATTATCGTCAAATTTACATTAAATCTCCAAAAGCTGGAAGAGCTTGCCAAATGAATGAAGGGACAAAGATAGCCAAAGGAGACATATTTTGTTTTTTGCATGCTGATGTGTTGCCACCAAAAACATTTATTCAGGATATTAAAGTCGCCTTGACACATGAACAGCAATTTGGTTTTTTTGCATACAAATTCCACCCAACCACTACTTTGTTAAATATAAATGCAAGATTTACAACTAAAGATGGACTCTTTGCTGGTGGCGGCGACCAAATACACTTTATGACCGCTGCATTATTTAAACAAATGAATGGTTACGACACCCATTTTTGTATTATGGAAGATTTTGATTTTGTAAGACGGCTAAGAAAGGCAAAAAAAGCAATCACTATCATCAAAAATAGGGCAACGGTTTCATCAAGAAAATATACAAATAATTCTTACCTAAAAGTTAATTTGCTCAATTTAATGGCTTTTTTTATGTTCACTTTCCGAACTAATCCTAGAACTATCAAAAGCCTTTATTACCGTTTCCTAAACTAAGTATTGCTCCCTATTTAGTAGAAAGTACTACGTAATCCCAAGCATTAAGTTCTAGGACATCGTCCTTTTTTAATTCTTGTTTTTCTTCTGTAAAAATATTGGTATAAACACCTGTTGCGTTATCTCCACCGATAGTTGCCTTTTGTTTTTGTGCTGATAAGTTGATGATCACTACTACTTTATCTCCATCTTTCTCACGAGAGAAAGCGTATATATTTTCGTCATTTCCTGTGGGTATTTTGACTAATGAACCACCATGTGTGCCATTCCAAATTGCTTGGTTGCGATGTTTCAAACCATAAAGTGCCTTATAAAATCCGGCATAACTATAGTCTCCCCAAGGAATGCTATCTTTTTTGAAAAACTCAAGTTGTTTGTCCATTGCTGATTCCTGACCTGCATATAATAATGGAATTCCATTAAATGTCGCTGTCAAAACTGCAAAAGCCTTGTGTCCTTCGCCCATTCTCGCAAACTCTGTACCAGCCCAAGAGTTTTCATCATGATTTGACGTAAACTGCATTTGATAACCTTTGGAATATTGTTTGGATTTTTTTGCTAGCAATGCATCGATATCTAGAGCTGTCTTTTTTGCTTGTTCCTTTTTATCGCCATCTACAACATTTCCTTGTACCAACTGTGCGGTAGATTTTCTATTTGCTCCTTGTGTTTTTGCAATTTCATTGAGCAAGTGATGCATTTCCCAGCCATAATCAGCTATAAATGTTCCATTATTTACTATTTCTGGCACTTCACCTTCCGATAACATATATAATGGTTTCAATGCATAAAGTGAATCTGCACATTGCACCCAAAAATCGGCAGGCACACCATGAGCTACATCCATTCGATATCCATCTATCCCTGTCTCATTTACCCAAAACTTAAGCGTTTCTATCATGCCCAAACGCATTTCAGCGTTATCATAGTTGAGATCTGCCACATCTGTCCATCCCCAAGATTTACCCGTATTATAATCTATTGGATCTATGATATTGCCATCTTTGTCTTTTGTGTACCAATCAGGATGCTCCGTGATCCAAGGATTGTCCCAACCTGTATGATTTGGTACCCAATCGATGATGATATACATTCCCGCATCATGAATGGCCTTAACCATGTGCTTGAAATCTTCCATTGTCCCAAACTCTGGGTTAGTTTTGTAATAGTCGCCAATAGAGTACGGACTTCCTAGCTCTCCTTTTCGATTTTTTACACTGACAGGATTTATAGGCATAAACCATAATATATCTATGCCCATTTCTTTGAGACGTGGTATGTGTGCTTCAAATGATTTGAATGTGTTTTCAGTAGTAAAGTGTCTGAGATTTACTTCATAAATAACTGCATTTTTATGCCAATCTGGAACTCTTGGTTTTTCATATGTGCTAGTTTCGGTTGTTTCTTTCTGTGGTTGTTTACAAGAAGAATAAACTAAAACAACTACAAGCGCAAGAAGAATCCATAAAATATTCATTTTTGCAAATAACATGACATAAAGATTTTAATGTGGACAAAGAGTTATTGTTATTTCGACACTAAATGTCGTTTTGCAAAGATAATAAGTGTTTTTGAATAATTGATATAGTTCTAAATAATTATTGTCATGGCATTAAAAAATATACCAAATACTTTTATTTAACCAATTAATATATTCGCAAATATGGAATTTATCCTTTCTTTTTCATCTTTTTTCGTTGTCCTTTAGAGAAAAGATTGGATTTGCCACCTTTAGATTCCATATCAGGCGCATATGCTTCTTCTTGGCCACAACCTTCTTTGTTGGTTTTGCATGATTGTTGACTTGTTGCCAAGAAAATGAATAAAGCAACGAAACAACTATATTTAATAAATTTAGACATACAATTACATTTAATGATTCAAAAGTACAAAATTCTTATTAGTAACAATAATTTCTTAAAAATAAGTGTTCTTAACATATGTAATTATTTGTTAAAACGCCCAAAACATCAATAAAATGGGATTTTCTCATCATTTTGGTATAATTTTATGAATTAAAATTTGCATATATATGAATTAAGCATACTTTTGCGCCCGAATAAATTCTTTATCCAATAAAATTTAATAAAATGAACAAAGGAGATTTAATCAATGCAGTTGCAGAAGCAGCTGGGATAACTAAAGCGCAAGCTGGTAGTGCAATAGATGCAGTTTTCAGTGGAATCGAGTCTAGTCTTAAAAGTGGTGACAAAGCTGCTTTCGTAGGCTTTGGTACTTTTTCAACTGCACACAAACCTGCAAGAGAGGGAAGAAACCCTTCTACGGGCGCTACTATCAAAATTGCAGCTAAAACTTCTGTAAAATTCAAAGCTGGTAAATCATTGACTGACGCAGTCAACTAATCAGACTTTTCTATTTTCTATAGTTAGCAAAAAAAGGCAGTCTTTCTTGTAAAGATTGCCTTTTTTATTTTTGAGGATACATTTCTTCGAAAGACTACCTACTAAACTAAATGTAGCTCTTTACTCTAATCAAGTATTAAAAATATGCTTAGTATGATTGGTAAAGTCCCGCTTATTAGGATTTAAATATTTTGCGACGATTTTTTAAGCACTCCTTCTTTCCTTCCATTTGTATTTGGTTGGATATAATGCCACTATGCCAGAGTAAAGAATGTGAATAAAATAAATAAAAAAGACTGGAATAAAAGATTTCATAACTTGTTGTTGACCAAAATAAGTTGTCAATTTTGATAAAAATAAATAGTCAACCGCCATTTTTATCATCAAAGCGGTCAATCCAGCAAACCAAACCACAGGCATAATCATGGGTGAGATAATCATTGAAAATAAAATGACGAAACAAAATAGGAAAACAAATCCTTGTATTTTTACTACATTTTTGTCAGATGTTTTCATAGCCTTTGATGCCCATCTTTTCCTTTGATTTAATAATGCTTTCCACGTTTGCTCTGATTTTGTAGTAACCACAGCATCTGTTGATTTTAAAAATCCTATCTTAAATACATCATCAGAGACAGCTTTCCCCATCAAAAATACATCATCTCCTGAAGCGATTTTTTCATTTCCATCGAATCCATTTACTTGCTCAAAAAATGACTTTTTATAACACAAATTCGCACCATTAGCTAGGAAGTACTTTTTTCTATTAATGCCATTTGTGGTTATAGCCATAGTGGCTACAAAATCCAATAGTTGAAATCTACTCAGAATTGTATCTTCATCTTTTGGGATTACCAATCCTGTCTGAATATTAGTATTATTATGGGCATGATACATTTGATGCGCATTTATCCAAGTAGGTGGCACTGAACAATCAGCGTCTGTACACAGTATAATATTGTAGTTCGCTTTTCCCAAGGCATAAGTTATGGCTGCCTTTTTACCTTTAAGGCCTTCTGGAAGATTTATAACCCTTAATTTATCATTAATAATGGAATGAAGTACTTCTAATGTTTTATCAGTACTATGATCATTGACAACAATTACTTCATATGGAGCTGTAGTTTGATTTGCCAATATACTCTTCACACACTCAAGTAAATGATTTTCTTCATTTCGAGCGGCCACAACAACAGATACTCCAACACTTGAATGAAAATCTTGCATTTCAAAAGATGATGTCGTTTTATCCCAACCATCAATAATGTATAGGATTAAGAATACATATCCAATCGCAAAACCAATGATAAAAAAATAGGCAACCGCTATCATTTATTTAAACATATCATCGTACTCACTAGAAGTCGATTGTGGTCTACTTGCTTCTTTTTTTTGAGTTTGTAATGGCGGCAATTCTAGAAAAGTAGTATCATTATCTACAACTTCCTCAAATTCAGTAAATGTGTTTTGCTCCGTTTCCATCTTTTTCTGAACGTTTTTAATAGTTCGGCTAGAAAGCGCCTTAAAAAATAAATATGCAGATACAAAAGGGTATCCAAAAAAAGTAAGTACGATGGCAGCAATTCCAAAAAGTGTCTTTTCCTTTAGAAGTTTCCATATAAACTGGAAAAAACCTAAGATCACTTTATAGTCCAATATCAATGCAGCGATAAAAAAAACTGGTGCTATATAGCTAAATAGCCAGAAAATACCTTGAGCTAAAAAAAATAAAGCTGCAAAAAAAATTGCTAAAATAAGTAAGGGAACAAAAAAACCAAAAGGATTATTACCACTCCCAACTTTAAACTCTTTATAAACGGTCATCTCTATTTTATAATTATTTATACAAACATAGTAACGTTAAAAACATCATACAAGTTCTTTCTACAAGTTTCTTGTAAATATCGATGAATAACTAGAATATTTAAAAAAGAATAAACACTTTGACATTTCTTTACTTCAAGTAAAATATTTTATCTTTGCTTAACATTAAATTTTCACCATGTACGACAAAATGCTCTCTCCGCTTGACCTTGGTTGGACGACCTTAAAAAACAGAATACTTATGGGTTCTATGCACACCAATCTAGAAGAAATTCCTGGTGGTTTTGAGAGAGCTGCCGTGTATTTTGCTGAAAGAGCCAAAGGTCAAGTTGGGCTTATTGTCACTGGTGGCATCTCTCCTAATCCAGAAGGATGTGTAGCAGCGATGGCCGCAAAACTTAATACCGAAGAAGAAGTTAAGCATCACAAACTCATCACATCAGCAGTACATGCAGAAGGTGGCAAAATATGTATGCAAATCTTACACACAGGGAGATATGGTTACCATCCAAAGATCGTAGCGCCATCTGCCATTCAGGCTCCCATTAATTTTTTTAAACCAAAAGAACTTAGCCCCGAAGAGATAGAACAAACCATCGATGACTATGTCCAATGTGCTTTATTGGCCCAAAAAGCTGGATATGATGGCGTAGAAATCATGGGTTCTGAAGGTTATCTCATCAACCAATTTATAGCTAAAAGAACAAACCAACGACAAGATGAATGGGGAGGCAACTATGAAAACCGAATAAAATTCCCTATTCAAATAGTCAATGAAACGCGCAAAGCTTGTGGCGAAAACTTTATTATTATCTATAGATTGTCAATGTTGGACCTTGTAGAAGGCGGTAGTACTTGGTCAGAAGTCGTGCAATTAGCAAAAGAAATAGAAAAAGCTGGCGCAACACTTATTAATACTGGTATTGGCTGGCATGAAGCTAGAATTCCTACTATAGCAACGGTTGTACCTAGGAAAGCATTCGCATGGGTGACAAAAAAGTTAAAATCTGAAGTCAATATTCCACTTATTGCAGTCAATAGAATCAACATGCCCGATGTAGCCGAAGAAGTACTTTCAGAAGGCTGTGCAGATATGGTATCAATGGCAAGACCATTTTTGGCAGATGCAGAGTTGGTATTAAAAACAATGGAAGGTAGAGTCGACGAAATAAACACTTGTATTGCTTGTAATCAAGCATGTCTAGATCATACTTTTCAAATGAAAATATCTTCGTGTCTCGTAAATCCTAGAGCATGCCATGAGACTGAGCTGAATTACATCCATACAAACAATCCAAAAAACATTGCTGTCATAGGTGGTGGACCTGCTGGTATGGCATATGCTC
>JBGSOH010000272.1:0-3955 GCA_041739205.1 Saprospiraceae bacterium | reverse complement strand
TCACCGTTAGTGACAAATTAAGACAAGAAACTGTCACAAATGA
Organism: Saprospiraceae bacterium; assembly: GCA_041739205.1. Lineage (GTDB taxonomy): Bacteria > Bacteroidota > Bacteroidia > Chitinophagales > Saprospiraceae > OLB9. Next base: position 3,912 of record JBGSOH010000272.1, on the reverse strand, counting down.
CAAAGCTGAAAAAAGGAGGAAATATTTTTAATTAACAAAATATTTGAACATCGTCACAAACAAAATATTAAATCTATAAATATATCAATTAAAAAGATAAAAATCTTATGTACTATTTTAATCCTTTTATTAAGTATCTATTTTATATGGGGAAAATTGTCAAGTCCATTGGGAGTTCAAAAAGTAAGTTTTATTCCATCTAAATCCGAAATATTTACAAAAGGAAAGTTAAGTTTTTCAATATACAGAGCAGAAAGTGGAGTAAATGAAGATGTAGTTTACCATTTTCACGGTAGAAATTTAGATAATACCATTTGGAATGATGATACATATTTTACAGCATTGATTCAGTCGCAATGGCAAAAATCAAAAGTAAATCCACCAACGGTAGTTTTAATTTCCTATGGTCCTGAATGGTTGCTTGCACCTAAAAACTCTAAAGCAGAGAGTGGCTTAATGGATGACTTCATATCCATTTTACCGTTTATTGAATCCAAAATTGGTAAGCCCCAAAATAGAATTTTACTTGGTGAATCAATGGGTGGATTAAATGTTTTAATCTTAGGACTTAGTCATCCCCAATTGTTTTCGAGAGTTGCATCATTGTGTCCAGGGGTTTATTTGGATTCTCCATTTTCAGATTTCAATGAAATAAAAGCTGCAATGAAACGAACAGGTGCTGACCCTAAAATAGCACTTGGAATATACTTAATGGCAAAAAAATATGTCGCAAATGAGGAAGAATGGAAAAATTTTTCTCCTATTGAATTAATAAAGAAAGACAATATTCAATTTCCAGAATTGTATCTATCATGTGGTTTATATGATAAATATGGCAATTATGAAGGAACAGAAACTCTTGTTAATATTGCCAATTCAAAAGGAGTTAAAACGAATTGGCATCCATTATATGGAGGTCATTGTGCTATTGACATTAACTCATTAGCAGATTTTCTTATTATCAAATAATCAAATATTAAATTTGATAATGATTCACATTGGAATAATAAAACCTACACACAACAACTAAGCGTTCGTTCACGCTTCACGTGACAAGCAGTGTCCATCTGACAACTTGTCCAGCTTTGCGGGTTTTAAAACCAGATCGCCGAAATATACCGACCCGAACTGCACTACCACAGCCAAACTCGAAGACGATGGTCGAAGTAACGCTAATGCGTCACAAGTTCCGTAACTTCGATCCTATTTTTTAACCCTGTTGGATATTTATCCTACGGGGTTAAGAATCCTGCTAAAGCAGGACAGCTTTTTCAATTCGTCACGCAAATACAAAATACATTTAACGTTCATTATCTCTTTTCGAACGTTGATTATCTCTTTTCGAACGTACATAATCTCTTTTTGAACGTACATTACCCGATCTCCGAAGTATCCCGACCCGTACTGCATTAACACCGCCAAACTCGGAGACGATGATTGAAGTATCACTATGGCGTCACAAGTTCTATAACTTCGATCCCATTTTTTAACCCTGTTGGATATTTATCCTACGGGGTTAAGATTCGTAAAATAGTGCATCGCAGTTGTATTACATGTGCAGCTTTAGCGGCACTGTGACGATCGGGATTATTTAATAGCTGATGGTGATTTATATTCAAATGCTAAGATATTTGGAAAAGCCGCAGGTCTGTCGTAGCTTTGTTGTGGAAATAAGTAAGTTGTAATCAATTAAAAAAATAAAAAATGTTTAACTGGTTCAAGAAGAAAGAAAAAAAGGAAGATTCTAATATAAAAGAAATTCCACAACCCGAATCCAGCGTCTCACAAAAAATGGGGGAAAGTAAACAAAATGGTCAAGACTGCAACGGCAATAATATTTCTGGAAATGTTGATTTAGGTTCTTGTACTTTGGCGAATATGATAAATAATTTAATGCCCAAGGATTTCTTTCCACAACTGAATAATTCGAAAATCGGATTCAATGATAATATCGTTTCAATTGAAACAGGAAGCCATAGAATAAAAATCAAATGTCAGGAACTAGGAATGCAAATTCATGGACAAGTAATGGTAGGTTCTTATTCAATAACCACTCAATTGAATAACGGTAAAGAACTTTATGAAGAAGTGCCTGGGTTTGGTAATGAAGCCATAAGAGTATATTTCTCGGCTGCACAAAATTACGTTGATGGGTTTCTATTTGGTTATCTCGCTGCAATTTTTGGAATGTTTGATGAAGGTTATAATCTTAAAAACTGGAAAGGAGATAATTGGCATGTCTCATTAGGAAACTATTTGGTTCAAGGCAAATTACAAGAAATGGAAATCCCTGAAGGGCAATTGTTCGATATAATTCTTCCAAAGCTAAATGATTTTGAATCTAATATGGCTGATGAGATTTACGGAATAAAAATTTATATGTCTCAAATCAATGGAAATCAATTTGTAGGAGACTGTCGAATAGATAATGTGCAATGGGAAGAAGGAATAAATGAACTCAAAGAAAAAGACTATCCAAATTGGGTCACGTCTGAATCAATGATGAGCAAAAAACAATGGATATTTCTCAAAAAATGCAAAAAAGAAAACTAATGACAACAAGCCGTAGCACGATCATGCCATCCTGTTGGGAAGGCGCGCCGGCTACGGCAGACGTTATGCACTATTCAAAAAAAAAAATTAAATGAAATTATAATTGATTTCAAAATGAATTTAGCACAAAAATTGGGGTTCTCAGAAGATACTAAATTATTGATAATTCACGCAGATGATGCGGGACTTTCCCATTCCGAAAATATGGCTACAATTATATCGCTGGAGCAAGGAATTGTGAACTCATATAGTATAATGGTTCCTTGTCCTTGGTTTTATGAAATGGCTGTGTTTGCCAAAAACAATCCCCAATTTGATAATGGAATTCATTTGACGCTTACCTGCGAATGGGAAAATTATAAATTCGGACCTGTTTCACCAATTAAAGATGTACCAAGTTTGGTGGACGAGAATGGATATTTTTATAGAAATTTGGAGCAGCTTAGAAAAAATGCATCATCACAAGATGTTAAAAAGGAGCTTCGGGCACAAATAGAAAAAGCAATCAATTTTGGATTAAACCCAACACACCTTGATTCACATATGTATAGTGTTGGAGCAAGCCCCGAGTATTTTCAGATATATAGAGAATTAGGCAAAGAATATAACTTGCCGATAATGATGAGCAGACAATTGATGGAGATGGTAGGGCTAAATCCAGACCAAAACATCATGAGTGAAGATTTGATAATTGAAAAAGCTCATTTCGGAATTTTTGAGTATTTTATATCTGGCAACTTGAGTGATTATTATTCAAAGGTTTTTGAAAATTTAGTTGTTGGTTTAAACATTATTTTAATACATCCCGCATTCGATAATGATGAAATGAAAGGAATAACCTTTAACCATCCAAATTTCGGTTCGGAGTGGAGACAAATCGATTTCGATAGTTTTACTAGCCCAAAAAACGCAGCTATTCTAAAAAAATCCAATATTGAATTAATTACTTGGAACGACATAAAATACCTAGAAGGAACAGTTCATAACAAGCCTTAGTAGGATCATGCCACCTTTCAGGATGGCGTGACGACTACGGCTAGCGCTATCTTGAAAACAAGAAAACATAGTTGATTTGCCCAAAGAAATTAAAAAGAATAATATCCGTAATTTACGTTTAATTACAAATGAAATTTGTTTTATAAGGAAACGAATCGCGATGTACTGTTTTTAATATTGGAAATCAATATCTTAGGGTCATTTGATAGATGATGATGATTTTATATTTAAAATGCTAAGATATTTGGAAAAACCGTTGGTGTGTTGTAACTTTGTTTCAGAAATAAGTAAGGTATGACCAACTAAATAGAAAGAAAAACACGTCTAATAGTTAAAAAGAAAAAAAATGATTAGTTTTCAAAC
>JBGSOH010000243.1:0-20165 GCA_041739205.1 Saprospiraceae bacterium | reverse complement strand
ATATTTTTATTTTCATTATATATTTTTTAGGTTTATATAAGTCTTTTGTTATGAGTGAGTTTTATAATTAAATTTCTTAATACTTGATAGTAAGTCTATTATGTATGATGGAAAATATATATTAATTGAAATTTATATTTTTTATTTCAATAATAAGATATACCTTTACAGTTCCATTCAGATACCGATTTGTCTGATTGTGTAACCGATTATTAATTAACCCAAATCCGATTTTATGAATGTAAATCATTACACTCCTGTTCGTATCAGTAAGCGTGCTACTAATTTTTCACATTTGATCACAACTCATTTGGAGCCTTTGCTTCTGAGTTTGTTGGTTCTTACTGGCATCATTGGTTCAATTTATCTTTTTGGACAGCAACTTAATGGCAGTGATTCATCTCAAGTTTCTTCTATTAATAATGGCCTAGAAAAAACGTCACTAGCTAGTATACTTTTTGCTTCACCAGAAGATGATGGATCTAACAAATTTGATGATTATGTCAAAATGGAAAGTAAATTTGATGCAGGTGCTAAATTTAATTTTGAGTTTTTGGAAGACCCTAAAGCTTCACGTTATGTTATGGAAATGGGCGATGGTGTAAGACTTATTGTTACCCAAAAGAATCTTCAATACCAATACGCTGAACCAGGTAAATACGTTATTGAACTCAAAGAATTAAAAAGTGGATTACTCCAATTGATAGGTACAAAAAGTATCAAAGTCAAATAGAACTTTTTAAGTTTCATTTGTCATATTGAAAGTAGATTTTTATCTATAACATAGCATTTTAATAGTGTTGTAGCAGTTTGTTTATTCTTTTGAACAAACCATCAAGGTTTGGAATTTGATATCTTTTGATATTAAATGGTGGTTCATTTTTTTAATAATTTGGAATTGATATAAAAACAATTTAAATTTGCATTGGTTATAGTACCAAATCCAAATAATTCTATTTATGTCCATCATTGAAAATACTGTAAAACCTTTTGTAGAAAAATATAGTTTCGGAGTTTGTAGCTATCTCGCAGCAAAATGGGGCTTAAATGAATCAAGAGTTAGGTTGTATTTTATTTACAGCAGTTTCGTTGCATTTGGTTCTCCCATTATTTTTTATTTAGCTACTGCATTTTGGATAAATATTAAAAAATACTTACGTTCGGGGTTCAGTCTTAGATAATTCCTTTAGTTAAGGCACTCTGTAGGCATACTCTGTTACATTTGGATAGCTATCTTTATATTGGCTTTAGACCGAGTACTTTCTCTGCCCACTGATATGTTTCATTTGCCACAAGATTTATATTTTCATTCATTAAGTAAGATGAAATGACATGGTGACCCGCAGTTGGAAATGCAACTTTATGTTTTTGATCAGCAGGTGTAGCTATTTGGTTATAAAAATCTAGCATTCTAGATACAGAGACTACCTTATCCTGCTCTTCTTCATTTTTAAAATAATAACCCATAAAAACAGGAACTTTGATTTTTTGGAAAGTTTCTTCATGCATGTAATCCTTAATTATGGTTTTTAATGCAAAAAGTCCGTTTGTGTGGTAGACTGAATTCCAATATTTTTGTTGATCTGGAGTGTAGTTTATTCTATTATACTCACCACCCATTACTAAAGATGAAAGTTGTTTTCCCCACGGATATAGGAGTAGTTCAGAATTAGTGTCATAAATATCAATATTTGGAGAATACATGATCATACTATGTATATCTTCTCCTGCAGCAGCAAGTATCGCTGACAATGTTCCACCAGTAGAACAAGAAATCACAATCACTTTTTCACCTAGTATTTTACCGATATCAATGGCATCTTCAGCCGATTGAATAAAATTGTCAGGCGTCAAAGTTTTGAAAGTATCATCATATGATCTTCCATGATCTTCAAGTCGAGCAAGGTACAAATTACAGCCATATCTTTTTGCAAAATCCCTGTGTATGGGCGCACCTTCTTCATGGCTAGCCGAAAACCCATGAAGATAAACTACACTATAAGGCGTTTTTTGTTGGAGACTGTCATTTGCCCAAACAATTTTTGCTTCATTACCAGGTTTAATATCCTTTGTTTTAAATTCTTTTGATTTCACATAGTCCTCTAGTGACTGTATAGGAACATTTATTTCTGTATCTAAGATTGTGGCAGGTTCAAATGTGACTTTAGGCCCCATGAAACCAACTATGGCAAGTAGAATAATAAAAAATAATAAAATTTTAAAAATTTTCACGGGATTAAGGTTTATGATATTGATTAATTATGTCCTGAATATTTACGATGAATTTCCCATACTTGTGGTATCAGAGGCGTGTTGCCATCATTTTTAATAATGAAATCTGCAACTCTCACTTTTTCATCTTCTGGCAATTGATTTTTTATCCTTGCTGATACTTCTCCTTCTGATACTTGATCGCGTTCCATCACTCTTTTTATTCGAATATTTTCTGGACAAGTCACTACAATTAAAGCATCAAGGTGCTTGTAGGATTTAGTTTCAACTAATAAGGCAGCTTCTTTTAAAACGTATGTGGCATTTGTTTTTGATTTAATATTTTCATACCATCTTTCTACATCTGTTTGCACAGCAGGATGGACTATTTTATTCATACTTTCCAAAAGACTTTTATCACTAAATATTTTAGAAGCAATGTATGTTTTGTTAGGTTTTCCGTTTTTATAATAGGATTCTGCTCCTAATAACTCCTTTATTTGTCTTTTTACGGCAGGATTAATGCTAATAATTTTTTTAGCTTCAAGATCGGCATAATAAATAGGAACACCTAAGGTCTCAAATATTTTGCAAACCGTAGTCTTACCAGACCCTATACCACCAGTGATTCCTACTTTTTTTAGCATGATTAAGTTACTTTTTTTGAAAATAGTAAACGACTCCAAGCCCCTAATAATCCACTCAATCCACCTACAATGCTTCCTACCATAGCTGTCAAAAACAATACTGCTCCACCAGAAATGCCGCCCATCACATTTCCTAAAAGTATTGACATAGGCTCATCAAAATTTTCATCAGTCATCCAAGCTTTGATATACCAAAGTACAAATATAGCTAATAAACTCGATGCAAATGTAACAAATTTGGATAGATTACCAAAATAACACACAACAAAACAAATGACGGCCACTATCCACCAGGGCAAAAATATCTGAGCTAGATAAGTGATCATTATAATGATTGATATAATAACTATGTTCTTCATTTTGATGCTATTAGTTGGATGGATTGGGTTAATTTATCTTTAAGTTCATCTTTTTTTGATACAAAATTTGGAGTGTAGTATTCGCCATTTGACCAAGCAGGTATCATGTTTTTGTAGTATTTGCTTGTCGGATTTCCTGATTGACCACCAGGATATACAGCGTATGCTTTGATCTTATTTTCTAAACTTACCACCATTCTCCAACTCGGGCCAAATGACTGTCCTGTAGCATTGATTGCATCAGGGCACCCATCTACCGCAAGGTCCATCGCCGACAAAGCAGGTAATCTAGTCAGGTGATAGATATGCAATGGTTTGTATTGTCCCCAAGTATTATTTTTTCCTTCTTTTGTACGATTATTGAAATCTGAAATAGCTTCTTGTAATGATTTTAACACTATATCAGACTTTAATTCAATATTTGGAGTAGACTTTATATCAAAATATTTATGACTTGGATATTTTTGAATGAACTCCAGGAGTACCCAAGGTTCAGGTAGTTTTACATCCATATTGTTGCGTTCAACAACGATTTCATCCCATGTATTATTCGCCAATTTAGTATAAAAAAGATCAAAAAGGGTAGGAGCTTCTTGATCGGCCAGATATCTAAAGTCCCATTTATTTAATAATTCCCAACCTATTTTTAGACTATCTTTTAGCGATATGCTATCCACAACTGGTCTTAATGTTGTAATGAACTCAGCTGCTTTAACTGAATAAGCATCTTGTTGCATTTTTTTCATATCGTCGGCTGTTATTCCATTCATTGAAGTAAGTTTGTCATTTACACTTCGATTTCTATACCTTTCAAATTTTCCGGTGAAGTAATAAGGATAACTGCCATCAGCACTTACTTGGTTTGCAGAGGAGATAAAGCCACGTTTAGGATTCAGAATTTGTGGATTTTGATGTCTTGGTATAAATGCTTGCCAACCATTTTTGGTGTCATCTCCATATTCTACAAATCGTCCATCTTGGTCATATTTTGCAGGGAATCTACCATTGACTCGAAGTGCTACATCACCAGATACAGATGCAAAGCCAAAGTTTTGGGCAGGTGCAATATAATTACCTGTTGCTTGGAGATAATCGTCATAATTTTTACAAGACAATGCCTGAATAAATGTATTAAATTCGTCGGTGTCTGGTTCATCATGTGCAAGCCATCTCATAGCTAGATCATGATTTCCATCCTGAGATGTGCGATAAATAGGTCCCCAATGTGTATATTTTACGGTGTCTATCAAGGTTTTACTTCCTTTAATATCTATTGTTTCAATTCTCGACAAAATGTCCATTTCTTTACCATCGAGCAAGTATTTAGTTTTCTCTTTATTTGCCCATTTTATGAGGTAAATGTCTTCTACATCTTGGCCTACATTGGTCTCGCCCCAAGCTATATATTCATTAAAACCTATCATAATGCCTGGGAATCCAGGGAAAGAAACGCCATATGCATTAATTTCAGGAGTTTGGATTTGTACTTCAAACCATATTGAAGGTAACCCAAGACTCAGATGTGGATCATTGCAAAAGATAGGTGAGCCAGTTGCAGTTTTTGTTCCACTGACTGCCCAACTATTACTTCCTACACCTTTATCTCTGTTTTCATAAAATGATTTTAATAGTGGTTTTTTGAAGAAGGCTTTTGTGTCTTGTGGCATTCCATATAGCGTATCGAAAGCATATGGTTTTTCAGTAGGTATTACTGGGTTTTCTGTTAATTGCCTTTCAGGATAAAGTAGATTAAAGTCTTCTTTTCCAAGTAATTGCATTAGATTTGTATACTCTACATCATCATTTCTACCAGCTAGCGTAAGTGACATTTGTTTAAATATCAAGGCAGATTTTAATGGTGTCCATTCTAAAGGTTCAATATTAAATAACTTATATTCGAATGGAAGGTTTTCTGGTTTTAAACTCTTAATATATGCATTTACACCTTCGATGTAACTAAGTACAAGGTGATAATTTGGTTGTTTTTCCCAGCCTTTGACTGCATTTTCAGCAGCAAACTTCATTCCTCTACGCCTACTTGCAAGATCGAGTTCAATGGTACGAGGTCCGAAAATGGATGACAATTCTCCTGCTGCAACTTTTGCCAAGAACTCCATTTGGAATAATCTATTTTGTGCTTCTGCATATCCTTGAGCAAATAGGGCATCATTCAGGTTTTCGGCAAAAATATGGGGAACTCTACGTTCATCATAAATAATATCAATATTTCCTTTAATTCCATTTTGCGAAAGTTCATAATTGTTCTTTTCATTATTATTGTCTGATGTCCATGCGCCACCAAAAGGATTTAAAAATTTTCCAAGTGGTGGTAACGGGTTATTTGGAATAGATACGGCGCCATGTAATATAAGTATGAGCGTTATGGTAAAGATAGTAGTTATAACAAAAAAGACTTTTTGCCCCATGTGGATAATGATTTAGGCAGTAATGATAATATTTATTTTTTAAACTCGACGTAAAATTATAAAAAATAGTTTAGAATATTAACAATTATTTTATGCCTATTGGGCAAATAATATTATTAAAATTTCAATGTTAGCAGGTTTATTTAATTAGGAATGTATAATTTTCAAATCTTACTTTTAAACTTGTTTACACTTGTTTTACTGTCAAAATTGGTCAATTTAAAGCAATATTCATCTTTTTTATGCCAATTTGTCTATTATGATGGAATGGTATAGTTTTGGTCAACTATCTTTACATTGAAATATTTAATATCTTTGCCACTCTTTTGAAATAAAAGTGGTGAAAAGCCATTTATAAGCAATATCAATCACGAAAATATATACATAATGTTTAGTTTTATAAAAAATATTTTTGGTTCTAAGTATGAGAGAGACGTAAAGGGATACTCTGCAATCGTAAGCCAAATAAATGCACACTATGATGCTTATCAGTCACTTAGCCACGATGAGTTAAGAAATAAAACAACTGAATTCAGACAAAGAATCAAAAATAGCCTTGTAGATATTGATGCAGATATTACTGCACTCACAGAAAAGGCAAATCAAGAACCAGATTTTATCAACAAAGAAAATATTTACAACGAAATTGATAAAATCAAAAAAGAAAGAAATAAATACCTAGAAACAGCGCTGAAAGAAATTTTGCCTGAAGCATTTGCAGTAATTAAGGAAACATCTAGAAGATTTAAAACAAATCCTACCATAGAAGTAGAAGCTACAGATCACGATAGATTATTGGCAGTAAATAAGGAGTTCGTTTCAATACAAGGAGATAAAGCCATTTGGAAGAATAGTTGGAAGGCAGCAGGTGGTGATATCACTTGGGATATGCTTCATTATGATGTACAGCTCATAGGTGGTATGGTGCTGCATGAAGGAAAAATTGCGGAGATGGCCACAGGTGAAGGTAAAACATTGGTTGCAACCTTACCTGCATATCTAAATGGTCTTTCTGGTGAAGGCGTTCATATCATAACGGTCAATGATTACCTAGCAAAAAGGGATAGCGAATGGGTAGGACCAATATTCCAATTTTTATTACTCACAGTAGATTGTATAGATAAATATCGTCCACACTCTCCTGAACGTATCAAAGCGTACAGATGTGACATAACTTATGGAACTAATAATGAGTTTGGTTTTGACTATTTGAGAGATAATATGGTGCGTGATGCAGAAGAACTTGTGCAGCGCAAACATCATTATGCCATGGTGGATGAGGTAGATTCAGTATTGATTGACGACGCTAGGACGCCTTTGATCATCTCAGGACCTGTGCCACAGGGATTAGAAGAACAAGAATATTTAGAGTTAAATCCTAAAATTGAAAAGCTCGTTTCTGTACAAAGACAACTTGCAACAGAATACCTTGCTGAAGCTAAAAAACTTATCAAAGATGGAAATGCGGGACATCTCGAAGGCGAAGGCGGTCTCTCTTTATTTAGATGTTACAGAGCTTTACCAAAATACAGACCATTAATTAAGTTTTTGAGTGAAGATGGAGTAAAAGTGATCTTGCAAAAGACAGAAAACTTCTACATGCAGGAACAAAACAAAAACATGCATTTGGCTGATGCACCGTTATATTTTACTATTGATGAAAAAAATAGATCAGTAGAACTTGCAGAAAAGGGAATAGAATATCTATCAAAAGGCGAAAATGACCCGAACCTTTTTGTCATGCCAGATATCACACAGCAAATCCAAGAAATCACAAGTAGAGAAACCAAAGAAGGTATCAAACTTACAGAAGAAAAAGAGCTTTTGATTCAAGATTATTCCGTCAAATCTAGACGTCTCCATGCCACTAGTCAATTGCTAAAAGCATACACATTGTTCGACAAAGATCAAGAATATGTCGTGATCGATGAGCAAGTAAAGATCGTAGATGAGCAGACAGGTCGTATGATGGAAGGTCGTAGATATTCTGATGGTCTCCACCAAGCGTTAGAAGCAAAGGAAGGTGTAAAAGTAGGAGAGATAACACAGACTTATGCTACAGTAACACTTCAGAACTATTTTAGAATGTACCACAAACTAGCAGGTATGACAGGTACCGCTGAGACAGAAGCTAGTGAATTGTGGGAAATTTACAAACTTGACGTAGTCGTCATTCCTACCAATAGGCCTATTATCAGAGATGACAAAGATGATTTGGTATATAAAACTGCAAGAGAAAAGTTCAATGCAGTTATAGAAGATATAGGTAAATTGACTGCACAAGGTAGACCAGTCCTTGTGGGTACCACTTCTGTAGAGATTTCTGAGTTATTGAGCAGAATGCTTAATTTAAGAGGAATTAAACACAATGTATTAAATGCAAAGCAACACCAAAGAGAAGCAGAAATTGTAGCTGAAGCAGGTAAAGCGGGAGCTGTTACTATAGCTACCAACATGGCAGGTAGAGGTACGGATATCAAGATCAATGCTGAAGTCAAACAAGCAGGTGGATTAGCCATTGTAGCCACAGAAAGACATGATTCTAGAAGGGTAGATAGACAGTTGAGAGGTAGAGCAGGAAGACAAGGAGATCCAGGTAGTTCACAGTTCTATGTGTCATTAGAAGATAACTTGATGCGTCTTTTCCAATCAGAAAGAATAGCAGGTATCATGGACAAAATGGGCCATAAAGAAGGAGAAGTTATCCAACATAATATGGTTTCTAAGTCCATAGAAAGAGCACAGAAAAAAGTAGAAGAAAACAGTTTTGGAGTAAGAAAGCGTCTCCTTGAGTATGATGATGTAATGAATATTCAGAGAGAAGCCATTTATAAAAAGAGAAATAATGCACTCCATGGCGAAAGGTTGTCAGTTGATCTACATAATATGTTCGTAGGTTCAGTTGAGAATATCGTTGCTATAAACAAAAGGTCTAATGATTTTGAAGGTTATAGATTTGATTGTCTCACATCGTTAAGTATTGATCCACAAATAGATGAAGATACTTTCAGAAGCATGTCGGTGGACAATCTAATTGACGAAACACTTGACGCAGTAATGAAACATTATAATTACAAGTCTGAACAAATCACTCAGATACTGCTACCTACCATCCAAAAGGTATATGAAACTGAAGGTCATCGTTACAAACGAATAGCAGTGCCATTTACAGATGGTCGAAATAATCCATTGCCAATAGCAGCAGATCTAAAAATAGCTGTAACTACTGGTGGTGCGTCTATCATGAGAGATATAGAAAAAACCATTACTTTGGCTATTCTGGATGATCATTGGAAAGAGCATTTGAGAAATATGGACGAACTCAAAGATTCTGTACAATCAGCTTCATTTGAGCAGAAAGATCCATTGGTTAAGTACAAAATTGAAGCATATAATTTATTTGAAGAACTCATTAATAAAATAAATAAAGATGTAGGAGCGTATTTATTTAATGGTAAGTTGTTGTTGCAGCAGGAAGTAAAAGAAGCAAGAGTGCAAAAATCTGATCTTAGCAAAGTACGTACTAGCCGCGAAGAAGAAGATGCAAAAGCAGCTGCAGAAGGTGTTTCTAGAAGAAATGAAAAACCAGAAACTTTCAAAAGGGTAGAAGATAAGGTCGGTAGAAATGATCTTTGTCCTTGTGGAAGCGGCAAGAAGTACAAACATTGTCACGGTAAATAATTATTTAAATTTCAATATATCCAATGACAGCAAGCCCGATCGTACCCATTGAAAAATACATGGAGCGATGTTTTGAGCTTGCTGCTCTTGGAGGAAAAGATACCAAATCAAACCCAAATGTTGGTTCTGTCATTGTTTTTGATGGACAAATAATAGGAGAAGGTTATCACAGATATTACGGAGGTCCACATGCAGAAGTTGAAGCATTCCAAAGTGTATCAAAATCAAATCTACACAAAATAAAAGATGCTACTTGGTATGTAAGCTTAGAACCTTGTTCACACTTCGGTAAAACACCGCCTTGTGCCCATAAAATTGTGGCTGAAGGATGTAGGAAAGTAGTCATAGGATGTCTAGATCCAAATCCTATAGTAAGGGGTAATGGTGTGAAATATTTAAAAGATCATGGAGTAGAAGTTATATCACCATTCTGTGAATCAAAAGCGAATCATATCATATCAAAATTTAAAGCTAATTTAAAGGGAAAGCCTTATACCATACTTAAATGGGCTCAATCCAAGGATAATTATATAAGCAAAATCGGTGAACAAACTTGGCTTACAAGCAAAGCTACTGGTATACTTACACACAAATGGCGAACAGAGGTAGATGGAATTTTAATAGGTAAATCAACGGCAATCATTGATAACCCTTCACTTACATCGAGGCATTATTTGGGACAAAATCCGCTAAGGATTATTCTAGATACACACCTAAGTTTACCGGTTGATTTGAATATTTATAAGGATGAATTACCCACATGGACTGTTACACAGAATACTATCCAAAATGATGAGAAAAAAGAACAATTGGTTGTGTCTGATGTTCGGCAACTAAATAAAGTTTTAGATTTGTTGTATCAAAAAGGTATTTTCTCTATCATCGTAGAAGGTGGCGCTCAAGTCCTTAAATCATTTATTGATCAAAATCTTTGGCATGAAGCAAGAATAATTAAAACTAAGGTATTATTAAAGGAAGGAATTTCTGCGCCAAACATAGATGGTAAATTGTTGGATCGAATACAAATAGGAGATGACGATGTATTTTTTATTAAAAATCCTAACCAAAAAATTTAAAAGATGAATAGAACCGAAAGAGCTAAGTTTGTAATAGAAAAACTGGAATCTTTATATCCTGAAACGCCTATTCCATTAGATCATAAGGATAACTATACTTTGCTAGTGGCTGTTTTATTGTCTGCACAATGTACTGATGTAAGAGTGAATCAAGTAACACCGCATCTTTTTGCCTTAGCCGATAATCCTAATGATATGGCAAAAGTGCCAGTTGAAAAAATCATGGAAGTCATTCGACCTTGTGGCCTTGCGCCTAGAAAATCTCAAGTGATATCTGATTTATCCAATATTCTTATCGAAAAATATAATGGACAAGTTCCTGATAATTTTGAAGCTCTAGAATCGTTACCCGGTGTAGGTCATAAAACAGCATCAGTGGTCATGTCTCAAGGATATGGTGTACCTGCTTTTCCTGTAGACACTCATATTCATAGGTTAGCTTATAGATGGTGCTTGAGTAATGGAAAAAATGTAGAAAAAACAGAAGTCGATCTTAAAAAGATTTTCCCAAAAGATATTTGGAATAAGCTACATCTTCAGATCATTTTTTTTGGTAGAGAATTTTGTCCTGCTCGAGGACACAGCATCGAGTCGTGTCCTATTTGCTCAGTAATGGGTCGTAAAAATGAAAAAGCGCCGAAAAAATAAATTCTCCGACGCTTTTTAATTTTATAAAGAGTTTCTCCTCTTATTTCTGAATCACAATTTGTTTTGTTGACACACCTTCTTTCCCTGCTATTCTTAATATATAAGTTGCAGCAGGTAGGTTAGTACCATCTATTTGAGTCGTAGAGGTACTTGTGTTATCATTTTTAATGATCATCTTTTCAATATTTCTACCGTACATATCCATCAGGACAACATTATATGTTTCTTTTGAATCTTTGATATTCACATTGAAGAATCCATTATTTGGATTTGGCGTTATGGTTATTTTGCTATCTAATTCAGTATCACTGACTGATGAAATGATTACAGTTAAGATTTGGCTAGCAGTATCAAATCCACATGCATTTTTAGTAATTAGTGTAACTTCATATTGTCCACCTGTACTATAAGTATGTGTAGGATCTGAAAGTTCACTTGAGTTACCGTCACCAAATGACCAGTTGTAAGTTTCTACATTATCACCTGTGAATTCAAAGACTACTTGGCCGTCATTCTGAGTTTTATCAAACTGTGCTGTAGGCAGTGGTAATACAGTAACCATCATTGTAAATGTATCTGTTCCTAAGTCATTACTTGCTATCAATCTAACAGGATATGTACCAGCATCTGCAAATGTTACTGAAGGAGTTACTTCAGTAGAAACAGATGGGTTTCCGCCTTCGATTTCCCATTCAAAAGTATTTGCATTTATGGACAGGTTCTCAAATGAAATTGGAGTATTTATACAGTTTGATTCTCCTCCTGCCATATTAAATGATGATTCGGGATACACATTAACACTCAAAGTTTGAATAAGCTCTGATGATTCACCACATACATTACTATTTACTTGAGTGATCAGGTATTCGCCATTTGATGGAGCAGTAAATGTTACTGGACTTCCAGATAAGTTCAAATCTAAACCTTGACCTGTTACAGTCCATGAAGTAGATGTTGCACCGACACCACTATTAGACAATGTTACTAAGTTTCCATCTTCTATAGGTTGGAATCCCGTAGTAGGCACAGTTATGATGGTGATATAATCTGCTATAGTGGTTGTACCATTTCCAGTAGGATTAGATACTACTAAACTAACATTATATGTACCTGGTGAAGTATAATTTATGACAGGATTTTGCTGAGTTGATGTTCCCGGGTTTCCTCCTTCAAAGGTCCATGTCCAACCAGTAACTGATGGTGATGACTGACTTGTAAAAGCAATTTCTGAACCAGCACATGTTGTAGTAGAGTTTGCTGTAAATCCTGCGACTGGTAGTAATTGCACTAAAATATTTTGTGTTGATGTAATTATACCACATTCATTTTCAGCACTTAAGGTTACAGTATATGTTCCTTCGGCTGCATAAGTATGTTCAGTATCTTGATCATTACTTGATTGGCCATCTCCAAAATCCCAATTAATGTTATTGCCATTTGTGATTGACCCATTAAATGTTACAATCAACCCATCTCCTAGATGAGAAAATGATACTTGCGGTTGATCATTTACACTTACGAAGTTTTGACTGGTAAGTGTATCCGATCCATTCGCATTTGTTACAATTAATTGTACATCAAACACACCAGCTGAGATGTACATAATGGTTGGGTTGGCATCTGTAGAATTACTTGGTGTTCCTCCTTCAAAAAACCAAGTGTAAGAAGTAGGGTTATATGTAGATGTACTTTGGAATGTTATAGATCCTGGTGTACATAAAGAACTTATAGATGTAGGCAAAAATGATGCGGATGGCGCAAGTGCAATTGTTATTACCTGGCTAGAAATCACTATGTCACAATTGTTAATTGTTTGTAATTCTACGTTATAAGTGCCGTTATTTAAGTAGGTATGAACTGGGTTTTCTGCTGAACTAGTCTGGCCATCACCAAAATTCCAAATGTAAGAAGTTGCAAATTGAGAATTATTATCAAAAGTTGCAGTTGCGCCCTGCAGTACATGGCTAAAACCTGTAGTAGGAAGTGGTGAAACTGTAATGTA
This sequence comes from Saprospiraceae bacterium, assembly GCA_041739205.1. Classification (GTDB taxonomy): domain Bacteria; phylum Bacteroidota; class Bacteroidia; order Chitinophagales; family Saprospiraceae; genus OLB9. The sequence continues at coordinate 7,115 of JBGSOH010000243.1, read as the reverse complement.
ATTATTTTTTACAATCGTATTACTTCCTATTGGGTTATTAGCTCTAAGGGTAACATTAAAGGTACCATGATCAGGATATTCCACAACAGGATTCATTTCTGTAGATGTATTTGGAATTCCACCTGGGAATGTCCATAAAAAAGATGTGGCATTGCTAGATGATTGGTTTACATAACTTACAGATAATCCTTGACAACCAGACACGACTGATGAAGTAAAGTTTGCCACTGGTGGTGTGATGATTTCAATGATCTCTGATTTTGTATCAGATCCACATTCACTTTCTATAGTCAAAGTTATAGTATAAATTGCATCATCTTGGTAAGTGTGAAATGGATTTTGAAGTGAACTGGTAGTTCCATCTCCGAAATCCCAAAAGAATGTATTTGCTACATCACCCGTGTAAATGCAGGAAATATCTCTACCCATAATGTTTATAACAAAATCCGCACTTGGTAGGTCAACTACAGTAATAATGTTGTTTATAGTAATTGAGTTGCTATTTCCAGCCCCATTAAAAACAGTTAAAGTTGCTTCATATGTTCCAGTTGAATTATATGTGATTAAAGGATTTGCTGCTGTTGATGTAGAGGGCGTTCCACCAGGGAAACTCCATTGCCTTGAGTTTGCATTAGATGATTGATCAGAATATTGGACAAGACCTGGTGCACAAGTTGTAATGACATTAAAGCTGAAATCAGCGACTGGAAAAGTACCACCACCTGGACAGTTTTGAAGGCAATTTGCATTGTTATATTCATTTTGAATGCTTGAAATTGATGCCGATGACCATGTATTCGTATTGTTAACAGAAGGTGCCATAATAAAACCACTACCTGCGCCATCATGTTCAGCACTAAAATTATGACCAATTTCATGAGCTACCATCACTCTTATTAAATTTGCATTACTTGTGAAGTCTTGAAGAACATGATACCTAAAACTTGAACATAAAACGCCTACATAAGCAATGCCAACAGTACCGCCATTCATATCTCTATTTGTCCACAATCCTGCTAGGTCATGATCTGTACTAAAACCATTATTAAGAGCCCAAGATCTGAAAGAAATTAGGAGTGTTTCAGCATCCGTACTAGTGGTCCATGGATCGCAGGTAGCACATGATGAAATCCACTGTTCATTCATTAAGAATTGGATTTCGTCTGCAAATTCATTATCATAATTAGTTTGCACATCATTTAATACACCAATATTATGATTTTCTACGCCTGAAACACTTCCGTATTTAACTCTCATCGACCAATCTGAAGCGGTGTTATAATTTATCAGAAGACATTCACCAACTTGTCTTTGTCCTACATTTTGATCTGTATTTTTTTTGATCCTTTTGTTTTCTGCAATATCAAGTTCATAGCCACATTTGTACTCTTTTTGTTCTATAATGTCTTTTGAGTTATATAAAATAAATTCATCCGAACTTCTTACATCCAATAAATGGTATACTGGCTCTATGAAGTATTGTTCACCTCCAAACCTTAAAAAACCATAAATGAAATTCTCATTAAAAGTTAATGATACTTCACTATTCGACATGCCATTTATCGTTCCTTTGGTCGGTATAGCTTTGGTTCCATAATTTATTTTTGACCCATCTTCTTCAGCCAATGTGACTTGATATTGATCTCCAATAATACCAGAATTTTGAAGATTAAGATTCCATACAGCGCCATTGTCAAGTTGTATTGTGAAATTATTTAAGTTTTCCGTCCTAGACATTCTACTAAAAACATCTTTTGAGTCAAACTTAATTATTTGATAATCTTTAAATTTGGTGTAAAGTTCAGGATATTTAGTTTCACTTTGACCTGTTATATAGTTAGAAAATAACAGAACGACGAATAATAAAGTAGTCTTTAAAAAGCAATTATTTACTTTTTGGAAATACATTAATAAGATTTTAAGAGATGAAAAATAATAATATTATTACTACAAAGGGATTTTGAAGGCGCAAATTAAAGAATTCTGGAATAAATTTCATAAAAATATTTCAAAAAATTTAATATGTAAAAGATGTTTTTATAAAACAATGCTATTTGATTAAAACCTTTTTACAACTTTTCATTAACACAAAGTACATTGTGTTGTTTTTCTACTTGCCATTTATTTTATTTCTTTAATTTTCCAAGTATCCTAATAACTTCAGAAGCCATAGTAAGACCAAATAAAGCTGGCATGTATGAAATAGTTCCATAGTATGATTTTTTATAGTTTTTACCATCTGTTAGTTTTAATGCTTCTTTTGGTTGAATCTCTTCCGAAAAGACCACTTTGATTCCCCTTTTTATATTATCCCTTTTTAGTCTTTTTCTTAGACTTTGGGCAAATTTACATTCTTTCGTGGTCGAAATATCTCCAATCTTAATTTTAGAAGGGTCCAGTTTTCCGCCTGCTCCCATAGAACTGATAATTTTGAGTTTTCTACTTTTTGCAATTTTTAAAAGAGTTAATTTAGGCGTGACGCTATCTATGCAGTCCAATATGTAGTCAAATTTACTAGTATCTAGCAAGGTTTCCATATCTTCAGGCTCAAGAAAACGATCATATGGTGTAACCAATATTTCAGGATTTATATCTTCAAACCTATCTTTAAGAAGTGCTGCTTTGGAGAGGCCTATTGTTGATGTTAATGCTTGTAATTGTCTGTTAATGTTCGTAATATCTACCGTATCACCATCTATTATAGTGATTTTGCCTATACCTGCTCTTACTAAAAATTCACCTGCAAAACTCCCAACACCTCCAAGGCCAACCAACAATACATTGGCTTGTGATAAACTTTGAATTGACTCTTCACCTGTTAATAATGCTGTTCGCTCCAGCCACTTTGGTACTTCCATTTTTCTTGGTAAAACTTTTTGAAATTTTGAAACAATTGTGATTTTAATGGCTCTAGGTCCATTTTTCTTAAAGCGGCAAAAATACGATATCTATCTATAATATTTATTCGGAAGTCACTATCTGTTTCTAAAAATATATGGGTTAACGGTACATATTGGGCCATTTCTATGAAAGTGTCTTTCATTTGACGTTGTGGTGCAATGGACAGTTTGATATTCGCATCCAAAATTTGTTTTGCTAATATTTTATTGCGGATAAATCCATGTATTGCCCATTCGGTTTTACCAAACTCTTTTTTTAATCTTATCAGTCTATCGTAAGCTCTTACACAATGTATGATGACAGGTGCATTCAGTTCATTTGCAAGATTTATTTGTTGAATGACAATTTCTTCTTGGATATTTAGTTGAGCACCTTTCAGCTTGTCTAGTCCAAATTCGCCTAATCCAAGACAGTTATTTTCATTAACATATTTATCACGTATGAATTTCAATTCACCTTCATCCAAAACGCTCTCAGTCCACCAAGGATGATATCCAATAGTATATAATTTTGCTATTTTGTCTTGATTTCCATGGATAGATACAACTTCAATGACTTCTTCGCCATGCCAATTAGAGTGGTTGTGGAAATCAATAAATGGAGAATTGTCAATTGCCAAATCAATTTTGTTTAGGAGGAATTGATAGTAAAACAGAAAAACAGATGCAGAAAAAGCTAGGTTTGCCTTTCCCGCATCTATTGAATTTAAAGAATTATTTTGGACCTGCGGCTACTATTTCTTTGTTTACTCCTTTTTCATATTTTTTGAAATTGGTTTTAAATAATTCGGCTAATTTTTTTAATGTATTTTCATACCCTTTTTTATCGACCCATGTTTCTTTCGATTGAAGTATTTCTGAAGGTACATCTGGGCAAATTGTTGGTATTTTGAATCCAAATATAGGCTCATCTATCATTTCTACTTGATCAAAATCATTATTATGAATAGCATCAATGATGGCACGAGTATATTTTAGCTTGATTCTAGAACCTATGCCATAGGGGCCTCCTGTCCATCCAGTATTTACCAACCAAGCTTTTGCACCATGTTTTGTTATTTTTTCTGCAAGTAACTCAGCATATTTGTTTGGGTGCCAAGGCATAAATGCTGCTCCAAAACAAGCTGAAAAAGTGGCTGATGGCTCCGTAACGCCCATTTCTGTTCCAGCTACTTTTGCAGTGTAACCAGAAATAAAGTGATAACTAGCTTGTTCAGGCGTAAGGCTGCTAACTGGCGGCAATACTCCATATGCATCACATGTTAAAAAAATAATATTTTTTGGTTGTCCAGCTACACATGGTATTTTTGCATTTTGGATAAAATCGATAGGATAGGCCGCGCGCGTATTTTCAGTGATTGAAATATCGTCATAGTCAACATTACGAGTCTTCTCATCATACACCACGTTTTCTAAGACAGTTCCAAATTTTATTGCGTTATAGATTTCAGGTTCTTTTTCTGCACTCAAATTAATTGCTTTTGCGTAGCAACCACCTTCGATATTGAAGACACCTTTGTCCGTCCAACAGTGTTCGTCATCTCCTATTAAGTGTCTTCTTGGGTCAGCACTTAGAGTCGTTTTACCAGTACCTGATAGTCCAAAAAATATAGAAACATCTTCCTTGTCTCCCACATTTGCAGAGCAGTGCATCGGCATCACATTTCTAAGTGGCATCAAGTAATTCATCACTGTGAATATTCCTTTTTTCATCTCGCCAGCATACTCCGTCCCTAAGATGACTATCTCTCTTTTTTCGAAATCTAATGCCACACTAGTTTTTGATGTCATCTGATTTGTAAATTTATTTGCAGGGAAGGCTCCAGAATTAAATATAGTATAATCTGGCTCTCCAAAGGATTTTAATTCTTCTTTGGTCGGTCTGATAAGCATATTATTCATGAATAGCGCGTGGTAAGCTCTTGTACATATTACCCTTACTTTTATTCTATACTTAGGATCCCATCCTGCAAATCCATCAAATACGTATATAATGTCTCTACTATTTATGTAATCAATCGCTCGGACTTTATTAATCATAAATGTATGTTCATCCAAAGGTAGATTTACATTGCCCCAATCAATATTGTTTTCTGAATCAGGGTGTTTTACTATTCTACGATCTTTTGGACTTCGGCCTGTTTTTTCTCCTGAATAAACTAATAAAGCGCCTTTGTCAGAGATAATACTTCCTTTTTCGTTTTGAAGGGCCATTTCGTACAACCTAGGGACACTAAGGTTGCGATAGATTTTAGGTTGGGTAATACCCACTTTTTCCAAATTGAAAGATTTCATTTTTTATTGATTAGGTTATAAAATAATTAAAAATTTGGTCAACACAAAGTTAATAATTCATTTTGAATATTTCTTATTTATCAGGTTTTAGATAATAAATTTTGCTTTAGATCATATTTTACATCAATTTGGATGATTTCTATCACTTAGATATTCAAAGGCTTGTTTTGTAGTATGATTTACTTGTAATGTTTTCAAAGTGTCTTTTATATTTTCTAAAGGTTTTTCTTATTTCAGAGAGATATTAACCGATTAGACAATTCGGTCATTGATAAGATTTATTTGAATAATAAAAATGGTAGAAAGATAATAAATTGAAATCTAAAATGAAACCAATTTGATTAGTTTCATGGACCGTTAAAACAGCAATTTAGCTTTTATAATGTAAATAATGTTTTACCTTAGATGTAGGTTTCTCAACAAATCTGATTTAAATGCTTAATAAAAACTGAACCGTATCTACACCATCCGCATAGGTAAGAATGTTAGGACATTGTGAGTTTCCAAACGGAATTGTTGCTATCCCATCTATGTGTGTATTTGAGACTATACATTGGATCTCATCATTATGGTCGTTTATCCACGTAGTAAGTGAATTAATATTTTCATATTTTTTATAATGTAAACTACCTATTCTAGAGATGATTTGGTCAGATTCACGTAGAATGAGCATATCATTGTGAAGAAATTTTTTTTTGTTTAACAACATTAAAGCAACATTGTAATCATAGTTGTTTTTATATTTATTATGAAAAATAATGTCTTTAAAATTGTCAAAAACCACAAATAACCTTGTAATGTCATAGTCTTTAGGGACAAAAAGCATACTGACATTCCTACATCCTAAACCGAAATAACTAAATACATCATTTCCTAGTGCCTGTAATTCCATGTCTGTCTCATTTCCTGCAATTATTGCAATGCTGTTTCTGTTTTTTCTGATGATATGTGGTACATGTTTAAAGTAGAATTCAAAATGTTTTGCAGAGGAATTAGATCCAGTGACAATAGCCGCATCGTAAACTTCCAGTTTAGCCACTTGATTAAAATAAAAGACATTGTTTATGTTTATTTCGACTAGTTTTTTTATCAGAAACTGCATCAGTGTTTTATCTTTATCGGAATACTTAATCAAGCTTATGTGACCTGTTAAGTAACAACACAACACATCATGAAATCCCACAAGTGGTATGTTGCCCGCAAGAATGAGCCCAATTCTTTTAGGACTTATATTGTCATCAAGTTTGTATGTGTCTATTAAAAGTTGAAGCGATTTTTGATTTAGAAATTCATCATGAATTGCCTTGATGGCTTTAGAAATATTTCCTTGAGTAAACCAAGGGTTTTCATTTTCAGCTTGTCTAGAAATTTGAATAATCTCATTTTCGTCCAAGTTGTTCAAAAAGGTACCTAGTTGGATTAAATTTGCAACTCTCTCTCTTAATGCTATCATATTGATGAAATATTATAGCTGCAAAGGTAAGCTAAAACTAATGATAGATGAGACAAACTTGATATTTCATTTTTAACCTATCCAATATAAATTGAAAAATATGATTTTTTACTGAGTAATAATTTTGATGTCCTAATTAGTGATTTTTTTATGTGCTTGTCCATTTTCGGAGATAAATATCTTTGGTTTTTAGCTTTAATATTTTTACATATTAAAATATTTTTTAATAATTTCTACATATTATTTTTTATTTAAATATATTTATTTACATTTGCGGCAGACGAAATCATACCAACCATTCAATTTTAGTAATTATGTGCCATATTGTGACAGATCGGTTTATTCAGTGTCTCGAAAAACTCAAAGAGAGAAACGAAATCAAGTCATCTAGACAGTTTGCGCTTGCTGTAGAATATCATCCACAAAATCTAAATGATATACTCAAAGGCAAAAGAGACGTAACTATA
>JBGSOH010000145.1:0-7830 GCA_041739205.1 Saprospiraceae bacterium | reverse complement strand
ATGTTCGGCAGCATAGTTTAAAAATGAACACAAACATAAGTCGCGTATTACCAAATATAGCAGAGTACCGCCTAGGCCCACTAGATGGCAGCGCATGCGATACATTAGGTTTAAACAATCATCCCATCGCCAAATATCGATACGAGCCAGATACGATAGATCATCTACGGATACGGTTCACAGACTTGTCGTACTTTAGACCAGAGACATGGTCTTGGGATTTCGGTGATGGTAGTCCACGAGTGAGTATGAGACATCCATACCATAGTTATGTAGCATCAGGTACCTACAATGTATGTCTCACTGTGAGCAATGAAAATAGTAGCAACACTTCATGTCGTACCATCACCATAGGGACAAGTAGCGTAGACGACGGCACAACTATAGCAGACATCACGCTCTTTCCTAATCCTGTAGAAGATTATCTACTTGTCACGCTCGGTGAATATATACCTCAACATGGACAGATAATGATATTTGATATATCTGGTCGTTCAGTTCATACACAGAGAATTTATTATGGGCAGAATAATGTGAATATGACAGGGCTTGTTACTGGGATGTATTTGTGGAAGGTGATGGATGGGCAGGTGGAGATTAAGAGTGGGAAGGTGGTGAAGATTTAAGAGATGAGATATAAGATATGAGATTTGAGATTTGAGATTTGAAAGATAAGGTATGAGATATGATTTAGGAGTTTTTTAGGGTGCTATTTAATTACATAGGAATCTCCTTATTGTGATCGTAATATATGATGACTTGGGTTCAATTTAAAACGCATCTCAAATGCTAAAAATAAAGTGTTGCAGTAGTAAACTTTGAAAAACTGACTAAACAAAAGAATCCAATCCATGTGATAACAATGTACTCTTATCAGAAAAAACAGAAAACATACTTTATGATGGTCGTCAATCTGGCTATCAAATAGGGGTTAATTATTATTTCGGAGCATTAAAGTGGAATAAGAAGTGATGGTGGTTTATGATAGATTGGATACTGAGAAAGAATTACATACTTCTCAGCATCTCATCTATCCTTTCCTTTTGTTTTAGGTGATGACGGAGATGCATGTCTGCAAATTGAATCCATTCAAGTGCATTAAAGTAGGCTAACCCAGGATGTGGCGTTTTGCCTTGGTATGTAATATGTGCCATCTTATCTAAGAGCAGGACAACATAAGCTCTGAGCGTCTTAAAGTCATCTGATACTTCTTGTTTACTAGAAGGTTGTGGTGTGAGGTCATTGGATGGTGGACCTATGATTTGTTCGTCGGGAAAACTATTAATGGCAAACATGCTTTCGCCTTCGGGTGTCATATGTAGGTCTTTGTTTTCATCTGTCGAAGCACTAATCATCGCTTGGGAAACAAAGTAGGTGGTTTCGCTCCAAAGATGTTTGTACACCTGACCTATGGACCACATGTGAGGTGATGGTTTGGTGATAAAAGTTTTTTCATTGTAATCGTCTAAATAATTTAGCCATAGGTCTAATGTGGATAAGATGTTTGTGTGCATGGATGATTATTTTATTCTTACAGCAGAAAAATATTCAGTCATCTATCAAATTCAATATATCTATTGGACAGCTTAATTTTAACCTTCCGTTTTAACCATAAAAAAATCCTGTCTTATATCCATTGACTGGAAACAAGACAGGACTAACAATTAGAAAACAAAGATATTTCCTTTTCAGAAATATTATCGCCTACCTGATATTAAATTTATGATAAACAGCAAAACAATCGCTCCAACAGCTGCGGTAAGAATATACCCTAAATAGCCTTCTCCTAGACTTACACCTAACTTACCAAGGCCCCAATAACCAATGAATCCACCAAGGATTCCTACTACAATATTACCTAGTAGACCTAAGCCACTTCCTTTGTAAATTTGACTGCCTAACCAACCTGCTACTGCTCCTAAAATGAGTGTTACAATGATACCTTCCATTTGTTTTGATTTTGATTTATGTGAATAAAATAATAATAAAAGCTACTCAAATTGTACCACATCAATCATCCATTATCCATCATAAACTAAAAGCGTGGCTATGTACTTTCGTTACATCGAAAAACAAATATACACTTATTTTGTAATTTAACACATTTACCATGCATTATTTTCAATTCAATACGAATAATAATGCAATATATGGAATATTAATCCATATATATCCTAAGTTAATTTAAAAAAAATAGGACAAAATATTGCCTTAAATATCACCTATTGCTAAAATAAACATTGAAGTCAGCTTAGAAAAGGATAGTCTAGGATTTTGTAGCAGTCTCTTGGTCTAGGACTTTGATGACGTTATGGTAATATTCGATAGCTTTTTCAGGTGTTTTGGCAATACAAACCATTCCAAGTTTGCCAAACTGTGACAGGGCGCTTATGAGATGAAACATCACGCCTTCTCCGTGGTAATGATCAAAATGGAGACTGTGATACATCGCAATATCTATCAGATCACCTGGGGTAAGTCCTTTATAATTATCATTTTGCAAATTGTCCGTCGCAAAATAATACCTACGGCTACCATCGCTGAGCAAATAAGCCCCTTCCGCAGCATCATAATGTCCATCTGTCAGAAACTGTAACATCAGAAATGGGTGTGTGGTGCCGCCTTTTCTAAGGTTGATTTCAATGGCAATATGTACCCATTTATCCATAATTTTATAACTCATAAAATCTATACCAAACCTACCTATAACACCTTTATCTCTCATCTGTCGTGCAACGGTATGGGTCATCAGAGCTATGTCTGCGGCATAGGAAGTATCGGCTGGAAAGTTAGCTCCCTGAAATATATGGCCACTCTCTCCACCTAGCAACTGATCGTGGGTAGAGATGATACATATGTCGCCTATAGGATTGATACGACACTGTACAGAAGGTGAGACAATATTATCCGCAGCTATGAACTCTTCTACGATGCCACCCATAGATTCAAATTTGGCGAGAAATTTTGCATACTTTAGTTTTTTAGCTACGATCTTGGTATTTGTTTTCAACTGTTGTTTTATATCTTCTACGGTCCCCTGAGTATAATCTATCAATGGATCATAGGTAAATACTGCATTTCCATCACCTGAAAAACCATCGTTCATTTTGATAACTGCTTTCTCGAGAAGTGGATTTGACATTTTAATACTTAACAATGCTTGTGCAATCTCGTTTTCAGTATGTAGGTCTTCATAGCCTGCAGGTGTTTCTAGACCACACTCTTTGAATAGTTTTTTGGCCCCACTTTTGGTACCTAGATAATTTAAATTTGGATGACAACCATAGATGGGAAACTGCAATTTTGTGGCTAATAGCTTTTCTTCGTCGGTCACATTAAAGCATATCAGGTGCGTGGGTACATCATTTGGGAGACTATCTTTGATGCGATGGATCAATCTAGGTCTATTCAAAATCTTTGTCGTCAGCGCTACATTGGATGCATCAAAACAACTCAGGAGGGTCAGCCTTTTGCGTGCATGGTGGTTGGTAATGCCTGGTAGCATGTGGAGATAATAGTCTATGATCAAAGGTGAAATAGGAATACTCGTCACAAAGGTGAGATGCGTCTCTGGCATTTTGAGTAATAGTAGCAAACACAGCATCCTTTCTTCGTAGTAAAAGTGTCCTTTAATCTTGGACAAAATCTGATGATCTAGGGTAAGACTCGGCACCACAACAACCGCTTTGGGCACAAGGTCGTTATTGAAAATATGTTCATAATCTTCAGAAAAAAACTGTTGAAGTTGTTCAAAATCATAATCTGTGGGTGATGGCGAGTACATATAAAAAGAGATTTTACAACTATTGGTTAAAAGATAATATTAGACGAAAATAAGTAAATAATATCAAAATGATGGTGATATTAGTCATAATTTGGGTTGATACCTATTTTTTTTGAAGGAGATTACAGCATTTTTAACGATAAGTACGGTTCAAGTTTACATAAGGCTAAACAAATAAACTATATTTTTTGTATTAATGTCATAGGAAAGGATTATTTTGATCCTATTTGATATTTACAAATAACGTAAAATGGAGGTGATTTCAATTAAAGAGTTTTACAAAGATGTTTTAGGAGAAAGTTGTCCAATACTTGAAAGTTTTCTAGAAGATCAAAATAATCATGACATTGGACATTTTAATGTGTTTAATATTGCAGATTTGTCACGAACGTGTACTAGTAAAATGCCTTATAATCGCAGGACTTATTATAAAATTAGTTTGATAAAAGGTAGAAATAAAGTTGAGTACGCCGATAAAACCGTAGATATAAATGCATATGGTGTCCTATTTGCAACGCCTAAAATCCCTTATAAATATACATCCTTAGATCAGAATCAAGAAGGACATTTCTGTATTTTTACAAAAGATTTTTTGGATAAAACCAAAAGTGGTTTGGTCATAGATGACTTGCCAATTTTCAAACCAAATGGAAACTTTGTTTACAACATAGAAAAACAGCAGTATGAGGAGTTTGAACAAATATTTATTAAAATAAAAAAAGAAATCGGGTCAGATTATACCTATAAATATGATTTGATACGCAATTATGTGATCGAACTCATACATTCTGGCCAAAAATTAAGTCCAATTTTATCAGTTGAAAATAGTCTTAATGCTTCTACTAGGATCTCTACCTTATTTATAGAATTATTAGAAAGACAATTTCCTATAGAATCTCCCGCTCAAGGCATTCAACTTAAAACCGCAGCTGATTTTGCAAGCACCCTAGGTGTGCATGTCAATCATCTCAACAAGGTATTAAAAGAAACGACTACTAAGACAACCACGGAAATCATTTCAAGTAGAATAGCACAAGAAGCAAAAATACTTTTAAAACAAACACCCTGGAATATTTCGGAAATAGCTTATAGCCTTGGATTTGATGAAGTGGCTCACTTTTCTAATTTCTTCAAGAAGAATACACAGCTTTCTCCTATGTCGTATAGAAAATAGTTATTTGATTTTTACAAATAATGCATTGAATTTTGCAACAACCATAAAAGCAAAAGACCTCACCTTTGTCATATAATTAAAATCAAATAAAATATGACAAGTATTTCAAAAAAAATCGCTCTAGTAACAGGAGGAAGTAGAGGTCTTGGAAAAGACATGGCTATACAATTAGCTAAAAAAGGATTCGATGTGGTATTGACATATCACAGCAAAGAAAAAGAAGCTGCGGATGTGGTTACCGATATTAAAGCAATTGGTCAGAAGGCAGTAGCTATTCAACTAGATGTAACCAAAAGCAAAAGCTTTGAAGTGTTTACTGAAACGCTAAAATCTGCTTTAAAATCTTCATTCCAAAGTGACACTTTTGATGCATTAATCAATAATGCAGGATATGGGCTCCATGCAAATATGAGTGATACGACTGAAGACCAATTTGATGATATGGTCAATGTGCATCTGAAAGCACCTTTTTTTCTCACACAAAAATTATATCCATTGATTAACAAAGGTGGCAGCATAGTCAATGTTTCTTCTGGCTTAACTCGATTTAGTTTTACAGGATATGATGCCTACGCAACTATGAAAGGAGGCGTGGAAACATTAACAAAATACCAAGCAAAATTCCTAGGACCACTAGGTATTAGGGTCAATACACTAGCACCGGGCGCTATTGAAACCGATTTTGGAGGAGGCGCCGTGAGAGATAACCAAGAGCTAAATGCTATGTTGGCAGGCATGACATCCTTGGGCAGAGTAGGTTTACCAGATGATATAGGTGGTGTGGTAGCATTTTTATGTTCTGATGATTCAAAATGGGTCAATGCGCAAAGAATAGAAGTTTCTGGAGGTATATTTATATAGGTCCTTTCTAATTTTGAGTCCACTGCGAAAACACAAATTAGTTGATAATCAGCCGTTTTCTACCCTGACCCTAAAGAAAAACGTCTGATTATCAATTCAGTAGAAATCAAGATTTTTCATTTTATTTGAACTAAGGACTTTTCAGAGTACATTCAATTTTTAATGCACAAAACATACAACTCAATACGTATTATTGGGTTGTATTTTTTATTTTGAACTGTTACACATGAATGCACTCGTCACAAAATCAACCGTATTTATACGTACAAATTTATACTGTAAAACTACGCTAGCGGACATCTGTTCTTATGCCTATTTTTGTGGTGTTTAGTTCAATATAAAACCCAAACAATATGATCACTGACAAAGTAATAAATGTAGGTATACTACTCTACCCTTCTTGCACCCTTATGGATTTTGCCGGAGCCTTTCAAGTATTTGCAGCACCTGTCAATAATTTTACACCACATCTCATCGCCCAAAGCCCAGAAATAACCACTTCAGAAGGCATGACTGTAAAGGCGGATTTTTTAATTACTGACAATGATATGCCTGTACTAGATATGCTTTTTCTGCCGGGTGGGTCATCCAATGGAGTAGTGCCTAAAATGTTTGATAGCGCTTTTTTAGCTTTTATCAATGACAATGTTGCTACTTGGAAAGGTTCTGTATGTACAGGAGCGTTTATACTCGCTGCATCTGGCATCTTGCGCAACTGTACTGCTACTACCTATTGGTCAGTCATTCCTGAGTTGAGACTTCTTGCAGAAAAATATGGATTGGACATTCCTGTTGGATATCCTAGGTATTTGATAGACAAAGAAGCTAAGGTATTTACAGGCGGTGGCATTTCGTCATCTATCGATTTGGCTTTGGATATCGTTCTTAAATTCCAAGGATTACAAACAGCACAAAAGACGCAATTATTCATTCAGTACCAACCTCATCCGCCAGTACATGCAGGTGATCCCGTGCATGCACCAGAACACATTACAAAAGATCTTTTGGAATTCGAACAAAAAGGAAATGAAGCTTATGCATTAGCTGTGGAAAAACTATTGCATATGTAGATTTTGGTTAGATTTGTTAGATCTTTCTCTTATGTGAACTTATCTTGATATCATTAAGATTAAAAGCCACATTATAATACATCATTGGTTTATTACTTAAATAAAATGTTTGAAAATAGGTATCAAGATTCATTTGTTTATTTGTAATGCCTATAGAATAAACAAAATCTTTAAAAAAGGCGTAGGATAATCCCGCTTCATAAATCGGATAATAAATAGCGTTTCTATCTCTAAAATTATATACCAAATTTAAATCTAAGTTTGAGTAGAAAGATATCTTAGAAATAAGATTCTTTTTTGCTTTCAGACATATTTCCACATTTAAAACGTCAGCACCCTGTTGCTTGGTCATTAAAGCCCATTGATTCATTGACCTATGAAAATTTTTCAATGGATATAATTGTGGACCAACATACGAACCACCATCCCTAAACCTTGGGCCGAAGGTTGCATATCCGTAATTAAATTCACTATCAAAGTATCTTACTGCCCTATGAATATCAAAGTTAGCATTTAATTTTTTAGAAAACTTTACTGCTAAAGCCTTGGATGCTGAATAAGTTTTATTTATTCTAAAGTCGATTTGTGTTTCAAGCGAAGTAAAAGTATCAAAATCATACTTTGAATAGTTTCCAATATTATAATCATATTTTTCTGGATGGCCTGATGCACCTCTTACTATTAATTCATTTACACAAACAGAAGAGACATTTTTAATCTTAGCCCCATTATACTGCATATAAAATTTATATAATTCAGTTAATCCAAGTCCAATATTTCGAGACAAATCCCCTATAACTGTCAATCCAAAATCAAAACGTTTATAACCTATGCGAATGTCAGAAGCTTGAAAATCAATATTGTAAAACCTGATGATATCAGACATATCCTCAGCCCAAAAGTCACCACCTTTTCCATATAATCTGATAGTTTGTTTACCA
>JBGSOH010000106.1:0-2597 GCA_041739205.1 Saprospiraceae bacterium | reverse complement strand
GTAACTCCTGAATTAGTTTCTATATGTCAACCTAATAATGCTGTGTATACATATGAAGTTGGTGATGGATTTGCTGGACCTGTAAATTTAAGTATTTCTGGTGTTCCAGTTGGTGCTAACTTTACATTTTCTACCAATCCTATTACAGGGCCGGGAACTGGGACATTAACAATTTCAAATACATCCGCTGCCTTGCCTGGGAATTATACCATGACGGTCACTGGTACAGATGGAGTCAGTCCTGTAAATAAATCAATAGATATTTTAATTCAGTCAGCTGTTCCATCAACTCCTAATTTATTGTTACCCTCTAATATGTCAACAAATGTTGTAGATCCAAACTTGACATGGGATGCTATTCCAACATCTGAGAGTTATGATGTTCAATTAGCTCTTGATGCTGGATTTACAAACATATTTAGCACAACAACAGGAATAGTGAATACTAATTTGCAAACTTCGGGTCTAAGTATAGTAACAACATATTATTGGAGAGTTAGAGGAGTTAATGCTTGTGGAATGAGTTTGTACTCTTTACCATTTTCTTTTACGACCGCAAATATTGTTTGTAACACCACAGCTAGTACAAATGTACCTATCTCTATTCCCACTACTGTTGCAACAATCACATCAACCATTAATTTAACGGGATGTGGAGGTACAATTTCGGATATTAATGTAAAGAATCTAAATATATCGCATACTTGGGTGTCAGATTTAGTTATCAGACTCACAAGTCCCCAAGGAACAACTATCACCTTAATCGATAATCCATGTTTTAATGAAGACAATATTCTTATTAATTTTGATGATGAAGCAATTTCTGCGGGATTTCCTTGTCCACCCATAGATAATGGAAATTATATTCCGTTACAACTTTTGTCAGCATTTGATGGTGAAAATTTTGTTGGCACATGGACGTTAACAGTTGTTGATGAATTTAATCAAGATGGTGGCTCACTTAATAGTTGGAGTTTAGAAATTTGTGGAAGTGAAATTCAAACTGTAACTTGTTATGCTGATACTGATGGAGATACTTTTGGAAATGCGTCCAATCCATCGACGTTTTGTGGTACTTGTGGAACTGGATTTGTTCTTGATAATACAGATTGTAATGATCAAAACGATGCAATTAATCCTTCAGTATCGGAAATATGCAACGGTATGGATGATAATTGTAATAGTCAGATTGATGAAGGAGATGTTTGTATGTCAGCCCCTTGTTTTTCAAGATTATATGCAACTTCACCCTTTCAAGATTCTCTCTGGACATTTGATAGTTTGACTTTTCAAGTTATCCAAAGAGTAGGACCTACATTACCTGGTTTTACAGTAACGGGAATGCAAGGCTTTACAAAAAATCCTGTTACAGGTGTATTTTATGCAATTGTAAGGGTTTCTGGGGTAATGGGCAGATTACTTTGTACGTATGACCCTTTGACCACGCAATTTACTCAAATAGGAAATTTAGGAGCTAATTTTTCTTCAATTACATTTAGTCCAAGCGGACAATTGTTCGGTGTAACAGGTGATGGAGCTACACCACCAGAAACGCTGTTTGAAATAAATCCTACTACAGGAGCAACAACGCTTTTAACTGCCTTAGGAAATGGGGCAGACGGTGAAGTCATTTGTTATAATCCTGATGACAATATGATATATCACTGGTCAGGAAATGGAACAGTTGTATTTGAAAAAATACTTCCTACAATGCCATACACAGTAACCAGCATAAATTCAGGTGTCGTAAGTGGGGAAACCTTTGGTGCAGTTTATGTTGGAAATGGAACTTTCTTGACTAGTACCATTTCGTCAGATTTTAGAAGAGTAACATCAACTGGAACTTGGTCAACAAATTTTGGAAATGCCCCTGATGATTTAAGAGGCATGGCTTTTGGAAGTCTCCAAGGTGATGTTGTGACTTGTTATTATGATTTTGATGGTGACACTTATGGTAATCCTGATAGCACTATGGTATTTTGTGATGTATGCGGTGTTGGTTTTGTTCTAAATAATACAGATTGTGATGATGATAATATAAATATTAATCCTGGTGCGACAGAACTATGTAATGGTATTGATGATAACTGTGATGGGATTGTTGACGTAAGTGCAACTGTAAATCCTGTGGCTAATCAATCGGTATGTAATGGTATTCAATTTGTAGCAGTTATGTTTTCAGGTACACCACAAGGTGTAGTATTCAATTGGACAAATAATACTCCAAGCATAGGCCTAGCAGCAATGGGTACAGGCAATATCCCAGCTTTTACTGCAATTAATGCAAGTACAACACCTATAGTTGCTACTATTACGGTAACACCTTCTATTACAAATGGAGGCATTACATGTACAGGTAATCCAATAACCTTTACAATCACTGTCAATCCATCTCCAACATTATTCACCGTATCAGGTGGAGGTACAAAATGTACAACTGACGATGGTCTAGCCATCACCTTATCAGGCTCACAAACTGGTGTCAACTACCAATTACAATTTAATGGTGGTAACGTGGGTACCCCAGTAGCGGGAACAGGTGCAGCATTAAACTTCCCTGTACAAAGTGCAGCGGGAACATACACTGTAGTAGCTAC
>JBGSOH010000075.1:0-20909 GCA_041739205.1 Saprospiraceae bacterium | reverse complement strand
GCTTATCTTTTGAAATATTCGAAAAAGTCAACATCCAAAGTCCGATCATCTTTACCACGGCGTATGATGAGTATGCGCTGCGAGCTTTTAAACTCAATAGCATTGATTACCTTTTAAAACCAATAGATGAAGATGACTTAGAAGTAGCTGTAGAAAAATATAAAAAGCTGATAGCTCCAAAACCTGCCATAGATATGCAGATGATCCGTCAATTGTTCACTTCATCACAAGCGCCTGATTATAAAAAACGATTTAGTGTCAAAGTGGGCGACCACATCAAAATCATCCCGATCGAAGATGTGGAGTTGTTTTACAGTGAGTTTAAAGGTACTTTTTTACACACCTTTGAAGGAAGGACATTTTTGCTAGACACTACTTTGGAATCCTTAGAAAAAGAGCTGGAACCCACACAGTTTTTCCGTGTCAGTCGCAAGTATATCATTGCCCACACAGCACTGAAAGATATCGTCGTGTACAGTAACTCCCGTCTCAAACTTACCTTAAAATCTTACAATAAAGAAGAAGTCATCGTCAGCCGTGAGCGCGTGGGTGAGTTTAAGGATTGGTTGGGTTGATGTTTCACACCATCGAAAACACATACCACATCTCCTCCCCTATTTGCAAACTTCGTTCCGCATACTTGGCATCCTTGAGATCAGTATGGTCAAAAGCCTTCGGGTCATCATATTTGATAGGAAATCTAGCTTCAGCACCGAATACAATGGGACATGCTTCATCTGCTGAGTTGCATGTGACTACTGCAGCATAATTTCCCGATGGATTAAAAGCGTGGTTGTATGCTTTGGAGAAACATATGATGGGATGTTCGTTTTGTGCATATTTTACAGCATAAACGGGATTAGCTGCTTCCGATAGTTTGAGCACATCAAAACCTTGGTTTGTTAAGGTCTCTCCTACTTTGGGAAACATCGCGGTTGCTTCCGTACCACCTGAGTAACAATATACATCTTTGATACCAAAATGGTAAGCCATCGTTTGTGCCCAAATCTGTGATAAGTGGCTACGTCTGGAGTTGTGTGTGCATATAAAATTGAGTCTTATGGTCTCACCTTTGGAATGCTTGTCACGGATATAATTTGTAAGTAGTGCTAAAACTTCTTTGCGTTCTGAAGGTATATTATCAGCAGAAAAGGTTTGGATGATGGATGTTATATTTGGATTCATGTTTTTGTTATTTTTATTATTTCACCACTCTTTAGTGCAGCTTTGCTGTATAGAGCACAAAGATTTCACTTAGATCACTAAGCATAAAGTTATGATTATTGGTTATTGTTGTTTTATTAATATTTCCATTTATTGGCCAATGCCACGAGAGACAACATGACTGGTACTTCTACCAATACACCGACCACCGTCACCAATGCAGCAGGTGAATGCAATCCAAAAAGCGCAATCGACACTGCCACTGCTAACTCAAAAAAATTGCTCGCACCTATCATAGCCGCTGGCGCACAAATAGGATGCGGAAGATTCAGTTTCTTTCCTGCAAACCAAGTAAGAAAAAATATAAAGTAAGTTTGTATGATTAATGGAATAGCTACTAATAATATGATAAACGGATTGCTAATGATGTTCTGCCCCTGAAAAGCAAACAACAAAATCAGCGTAGCTAACAATGCAATAATAGAAACTGGTTTAAATTTAGGTAAAAAGGAATCTTCAAACCATTCTTTCCCCTTACTATTGACTACCAATTTTTGGGTCAACCAACCAGCCACTAATGGAATGACCACAAAAATCACCACACTACTGATCAAGGTATCATAAGGAATCGTAACATCCGTAATCCCTAATAAGAAACCAACAATAGGTACAAAAGCAACTAAGATGATTAAATCATTGACGGAAACTTGAACCAAGGTATAATTGGGATCACCATTGGTTAGGTAAGACCAAACAAAAACCATTGCAGTGCAAGGTGCCGCTCCCAAGATAATAGCGCCTGCTATATACTCACCCGCTTGCGCAGGGTCTATCCATGCGCCATATAGTTTAGTAAAAAATATCCACGCAAAAAATGCCATGGTAAACGGTTTGATGATCCAATTGACTATGACTGTCAGGATGATGCCTTTGGGACGTTTTTTAATGTCTTTGATACTACTGAAATCAATCTGCAACATCATGGGATAAATCATCAACCAAATAAGGACGGCAATAGGAAGATTGACTTTATACAGTTCCATTTTGCTTAATACTTCCATACTACTTCCTGCAAAATGACCAAGTAATATACCGGCACCGATACATAATGCTACCCAAATCGTCAGGTATTTCTCAAAAAAACCGATGGATTTTGTATCTTGATTACTCATATTTTAAGTTAATATTTTACCACTAAGGGCACAAAGAATTTCACTAAGATCATTAAAATTTCCACCATGAACCACTTAGTCTCTATATTCGTATTCTGAGTGGTAATTACTCACACAATATCACACCATCCTTAGTAAATTCTGTCGCCAGACTATCTGCAAAAAAGCTGGCAAATAATACTGATGCAACCGCATAGTTCTGTCTATGGATACAGTATTTCGTTTTAGGTGGATTGATTTCCCCTTGGATGAGACCTGCATCTTTAAGTACTTTGAGATGTTGCGAAAGCGTGCTATTGGCGATGGGCAATTCATCAGATAAGTCACCATGATAACAACAAGACTGTGACGATAGCAACTCCAAGATCGCTACTCGTACAGGATGACCCAATGCATTGGCAAAAGTGGCTATCTGTTCTTGTTTCTCTGTATATTTCTTAACTAAAGCTGTCATGAATAAAATATTTATTCGCAAAAGTACGAATAGTTATTTATTGTTCGTCATATTGCGAAGGAAAAATTAAAGGAAGTTGTTGGATAACATAATATAAATAGTCCGAAAGCTTCAAGACCGATGCTTATTTCTCCCTATTTCAGAATAATATGGCAAAAAAATATCTACTAAAAGTAAAAGATATTTTATCTTGCTGTCTTTATAGCTTTAACTTAAACAGCCAACATATATGAAAGTGAGAAACCATTTGACACTAATATTTTCATTTTTTCCTAGGAAAAAACATACTAAATATAAGAACCATTCAAATGAAATAATGCCCAAACCTTAACTTTCCTTTAGTAAATTATCATACAACATCAAATCGATTCTTATCGTTATATGCTTTAAAATTTAAATAAAAGCAATTCACCTGAATTCATTATTACAATCACTAAAAAGTAAAAATAACAAACTATGGGCACACATCAAGATTTTTGGGAATGGTTTGCTAGCCAGGCAAATACATTCTTCAACAGTATCAAAAACAATGATAATGTAGAAGATACTTTTGTCACACCTATGAGTGAACAACTTGACAATATAAGAGAAGGTTTCTATTTTTTGGCTGGTATGTATGACGAGAATACGGTAGAACTGGTCATCACGGCAGATTGTAATGTCAAAAATATCGTTTTTGTAGAAGAATTAGTAGCAGACGCACCTAAAGTAGAAGGATGGAATATTGTTGCACTCAAACAACCTAGTCCAGCAGCAGCTTATGGGCTGACCGTGGATGGTTACACCTTTGATGCTGATAAAATGTTTTTCTTTTCTAATGACCATTACTATTATCCCGATGAAATAGACATCACCATTGTACACGTAGATTTGAATGATGAAAATATCAAACGAGTAACACTGGGTGTCAATATGTTTCTCGATAATTATCTGGGTGAATTGACCTATGTAAATATTATAGATAATCTTAAAATCATGGGACTTAAGGGTGCTCCGAGTGATTTAGTACCTATCACAAAACTGATAGATTTCCTGAGATGGAGACTAAAAGAGTTTATCGAAAAATACGATGGTACTTGGTACGATAATGATGAAAATCATGACGTCTATGAAGGTGAGTTGGAAAATGGAATGCCTTATGTTGCCACCATAGATACCCAACTATTGTCATGGGAAAGAAAAGCTTCACATCCTTGGGTAGCCATTTTTACAATAAATTATGATGGTGATCCAGAAGACGGAATGCCAAGTGATGAAGATATGGAAAAGTTAGATAAGATAGAAAATCTGCTATTATATATCTTGTCTGCCAAAAATGGAAATATCTACTTAGGGAGAGAAACAGCGGACAGTGTAAGGGAAATATATTTTGTCTGTAAAGGCTTTCATGCTGTTTCTAAAGTTTTTGATAGAATACAAACCATCCACAGCCTAGTCTATGACATATCTTATGAAATTTATAAAGATAAATATTGGCAAACTTTCGAAAGGTATCAAGAATAGTCGATCATTAAGTCTTCTAGATCACTTTTGGTCCGCTTACCTAAAATCAATAACTATTAATGTTAGCTTATAGATGTGAAGATAATTGTCTTGCGTTTCACCATTACTGCATTAAAGCTCTAAGAATTTCTCTATAGCTCGAACTTTTCTTTTAAAGGGATTCCCCTTTTTAACAATGAGTACCCTTAAACACTTTCGAACTAGTCACGAAGGCTTTCAGACTTCCTACTTAAGCTTTCGAACAAGTCACGAAGGCTTTTAGACTTCCTACTTAAGCTTTCGGACAAGTCACGAAGGCTTTCAGACTTCCTACTTAAGCTTTCGAACTAGTCACGAAGGCTTTGGGACTTCTTAGTTAGGCTTTCGAACTAGTCACAAAGGCTTTTGGACTACCTGTAAAGGCTTCCGAACTAGTAATGAAAGCTTAGGGATTTCCTATAAAGGCTTCCGATCTAGTCATAAAGGCTTTGGGACTACCTGTAAAGGCTTTTGTACAAGTCATAAAGGCTTTTGGACTTCCTATAAAGGCTTCCGAACTAGTCATAAAGGCTTTTGGACTTCCTATAAAGGCTTTTGGAATGATCCTGAAAGCCAAAGCGCTATTTGTGAAAAGAAAAGGATTCCTCCTAAAGACTTTATGCTTGCTAACAAAAAACAAGCAACATGTCATGAAACATTTAAGGATTGTACACTCCCCTTTTATTAAGCAGTGCATTGATTTATGGCTTCAAATAATATCATTAAAACTATCCAGGTAGGTTGCTGCACTACCCTAATTGTAAAAAGTAGCGACTCTGAAGAAGTTTTTCCCACTCTATGGAGCATAAGCCAACTTTGTCTAGGAAATATAAAAGTCAACTTAGGATTATAACAACGAAATTGCCAATTCTTGTGCCCCACCTTTCCAAATTTTATCGCCCAATTCCATTAACTTTTGTCTATCAGCATCAATTACTTTTGCAAATATATTACAGGCATCAAGGCCTTTCCCTTCGCCATAGTAAATACCAAAACAATTTGCTGTTTTTACACGAATTGGTTTTGAAGGACCAAAGACAACTTCTCCTATTTCAATGTGTATGGATGCATTCTCTTGAATAATATCTAATTTCGGCACATCATTAATCCATATCTCCTGCCCTGAAACCCTTGCATGATAAAACATCTTTGTGAAAGGTAATATACTTTGAAAAGCTTTACAAGTTTGTGGAGCTTCATCAGTATAAAATTCGAAACTTATTTCTATATTATTTGGAGTTGTTATTTTAAATCCTTTCATCATTCTTGCGTAAATATTAAGCAAATATACTCATTTTTATTTGTCCCATTTTCATTCTCTAATTAGGAAATTGTCACTTGCTAACCAAATATTTCAAATTTTGAGCCACAATACACTTTTTCTCAATACTTCCTAGCTATCACGATGGTATGTTTCTCCACTTCCAATGCTGTTTTAGGATATTCCACTTTAAACACCTTTATCTCCTTAAAATTATTTTCAATGATTTGAGATAGAATATCGTCTAATAGATGGTAATAAAAATAAACACTTTCGCCAGTACTTCCAGTCTGATAGCCAGATTTTTTCGGATCACCTTCTACAAAACTAAGGTAAATTAACCCGCCATTATTAAGTAAGTTATAACAGTCTTTAATCAATTTTTCAGTGTCGATCTGAGACAAATAAGGTATACAAAAGCCACCAATAATACCATCATAATTCCCAATTAATTGCTGAATATCTCTAGTATCTATTATAGCAAATGTTGCGCTTGGATTATTATTTGTAGCAAGGGTTATCATATTGGGTGCGACGTCGATGCCTAAAATATCAAAATCTGGTCTTTTAGAAAGCAGGTACTTTGTAATATTGCCAGGGCCACAACCTACATCCAATAGCTTGGACTTATCTTTTGGAAGGGACTGCCATATAACATCATAAGTGTCGTTGTACAGGTCTAAGTCCATAAATTTTTCTTGGTACCTGATAGCTACTTTATTCCAAGTGTCGAATGTTTTTTGATATTTGTCCATTTATGATGGTTTCAAGTTTTGATGCATCTAAATTTACCAATCTTAAATTGTTGTTTACAAGCCGATGTATGTTATCCTTTAAGGGTTATGCAAAATCCATTACAATTTAAAATGCAACCATTTAATCATTATCAAAATGGACTGTGCTACGAGGCTACTTGTGTTGCCACTGACCAAATATTTCCAGCAAAATCTTTAAAGGTACCACGTTTATCTGGATCACCTTCACGAGTTTTGGGCTTTTCTATTATTTCACAACCAGCACTAATCGCTTTCTCAAAGATATCATCCACATTTGGAACATACACATGTATCACTAAAGTGATAGGTGGAAATTCATCAGAAGCATCTCCGAGCATAATCACTGAATCATCAATTTTTATTTCAGCATGCATGATCGTTCCATCTTTTTTATCATATCTCCTTAATTCTTTAGCATCAAAAACGTTGATAAGAAAATCTATCAATTTCTGTGCACCATCGACAATAAAATAAGGAGATGCCGAATTGTATCCTTTGGGTTTAAAATCCATATTCAATATTTATTACTGCAAAGTTAATTTTAAGAATTAAGAAGTGATAGATAATAGCTACACCTTTTTACTTTTTAATTGAAAAACATTTCCTTCTGGATCTTGACCATCACAAAGTAGATAAGGATAATTGTCCCACGTCATCACTTCTTTCATGTTCACATTTTGGGAAAGCAGATCAGTTCTTAAGTCATGAATATCGCCGTCTATTTCAAAAACGATTTTGGTATTTGTTTCATACGTAGTATCTTCATTACTTTCATCTAGATATTCCTCTCCGATCTGATGCAATCCAAGATTACAACCACCCGCGCCTAGCAGTAACCATTGACCTGGTGTTTCTTCTATAATTTCTAACCCCAAAACATCCACGTAAAAATCTTTTAGGGATTCTAAATCTTTAACAAAAATGATAATGGTGTCCAATTTTAATGTCATTATACACGTTTTACTACAAACAAATCAATTCTAATCAACAAAGATATTACTATTTATTTTATCTTTTTAGCATGCATCTTTTGACCACCTTGAGTGAGTATAAGCTTTTCAATTTTACCAGTACTGTCTTTGACAAACTCCAGTTGTGCATCCATCACTTTTACAAAGAATTTGGTTTCTGTCTCAGCAAATATTTCTATTTTCCCTTGACCTGTCGCTTGTGTGATAAGTTGATTGTCTTCTTTCGTCACAGTCAATATAAAGTTGGGTCCTAATTCATAATCTCCTGTGTATGATTCCAAAATACTTTCATCCACGTCAATTTCCATAATACTTGGAATTGGCTTATTCGTCTTCATCCATTCAGTAGGCTCACTCCTACCCTTAAATATTAATTTCTCCACTTCACCAGATTTGTTCCTTACAAATTCTATAGAATTCATCATGCTTTCAAAAAAATACTTATCCTTCTCATAAGGTTTGATGTTAAATTTGGTGCTTCTATTTCTCTGAGAGTATAGTTTCCCATCCGAGTAAGTAATATACCTTTGTTCTTCGTCACCTGGAATTTCATATACGCCTGTCACTTGTTTCATAGCTGTCGTATCTGCCTTTGATTCTGTGTATTCAAATGGCTTTCCTATCGTCAGTGCAGCCAATTTTACAGCAGTTTCTTCAGGACTATTGCAATCACAATTAGAAAATAAAGCAACAAAAACATCTTCTTTCGGCAAGTAAATACCCATGGTCAAGAAGCCAGGAATACCGCCACCATGTTGGATAGACGTACTGCCTTGGATATTGTCTATTCCCCATCCATATCCATAATCCGTCTTTTTGCCATCTGCCAACACATAAGGCGTAAATGCTTTATCAAGGGTTTCTTTTTTCACTAATTTATAAGTTTGAACTGCTTGATTCCATTTGAACAAATCTTCGACGGTAGACTGAAGCGAACCTGCAGCATAAGGCAACGTCATACTTAGTGGATCAGCATTAACAAATCCTTTGTCGTCTTTGCCATATGCAGCTGCCCTATTTTTAATGATTTTCGAGTCACTTCCATAATAAGAATTATTCATCCCGAGTGCTTTGAATATGTTTTCTTCGATATATTCAGGATAAGTTTTGCCGGATACTTTCTCTATGATATAACCAAGCAAAAAATAGCCAGAGTTGTTGTAATTCCATTTGGTGCCGGGCGCAAATTCCATGGGTTGATTTTTAAAGAATTGTATCAATTCTTCAGGTTTTTTGTCTAATCGACTGATAGCCTCAAAATCTTTCATATTGGTATAACTTTGAATACCCGATGTATGAGTCAGTAAATGTTCGACCGTAATTTTATGTCCATGTGTAGGATAATCAGGAATAAACTTAGTGATGTCATCTTGTAGAGACAGTTTACCTTGTTCCATCAATTGCAATATAGCAACTGCTGTAAATTGTTTGCTAATTGACCCAATTCTAAATACATTTTCTGTTTGCATGGGCACATTCAACTCAAGATTAGCCATGCCAAAAGCCTTTTTGTAGATGATTTGTCCTTTTTTGGATATCAAAGCTGTGGCACCTGTTTCATTACTTTTAAATTTCTCAGAGAGTAATTGGTCAAACTTTGCGATCAGTGCTTTGTCTGTAGACACTTGAGCTTGAATATGATAGATAGATATTGCGATGAAAAGTAAAAAAGCAAAAATTGATCTCATGATTTCGATTGGTTTTGATTGAATAAATGAAACAAGCAAGATTTCAAATCTGTAAGTTGGATGATTTGTCAAACTAAAACCTAAAAGTAAGCAAATAAATTTACCCTAACAAATATACTCGACGAAGACGCGTGTGTTCATGCTTAGATCTTTATATTTGACCATTAATTTAAAACTTTGAAATATCAATAACCACTTAGGTTACTTAGTCTTCACTGAGAGACAGTAAGGCTTTTATATATGACTTATTCCCAAGTCTGCATTATATTTCGCTCCCACATGGCTTTAGCAAAATGCTTATACACTTTAGGACTTTGTTTAAACGCCTTATCAAAGGTATAGTCTCCGCCATAATATTCATTATCAGATAACTGTACCTTATTTTGTCCTCTCATGGCATACTTATTTGCCCCTTCATACATAATTAATTTCATGTCAGATGGGCTTACATCACCTCGGCAAGCGGTCTTATACATCAGCCATATTTCAGCCACACCATCTTCGTTTAGATCTGTAATCTTGGTTGCATTAGGAATAAACGTAGCTTCTATATCTACAGGACAATCTCGAATATAATCATATATCTTCCAAGTTTGTGTGGTGTTATCCTCTGTAATCATAAAATGGTAGGCAAATATTTCTGCATCTAAACCTTCATTCTCATGATCAAATTTAGGGCTTAGGTGAATACCTGTTTCTGTAGTTATTAGCAAATGATCTCCCAAATCATCCGTCCATGACCAAGCATTTGAAATGCTACCTTCATATTGTATATCTGCAGGAAGATCATCGGTATGTACTTCTGTTACTTGTATATCAGCTTGACCACTTACAGAAAAAGTGCCTAGACAAACAGTAAAAAGTAGGCATAAAATGATAAGTTTAAAATGGGTTTTCATTTGTATTATATGAAGGAACATGATCAATTTATATAACTCACCGACAAAGATATGAAACAAAAGGATCAAAAGACCACCTATTTTTTTGACAAATACAAAGGATGATTATTTTGGGCTCTTTAAACACTTGGATTGTCATTTATGAATTGTGCTTTAAAACCCTTATTCCAATCTTTTTTAACGATCAATATGACAATTGGCTTAATTCTTAATTCCCTTCTATGATATCATTCACCCTATTCAGTACCCTCATTGACCGTTTCGGATATAGGTATGACCATTTCAGATATCGGATATTCCCATTCGGATCGTTTAGATTTTTTACATGATGGTTATGACATAACTTTGTGCTGTCGTTATAACACAAAACAAACTTTTAAAGCAGTCCATTGAACAAACACTTTTTAAAAAGCAAATAAAATCAGTGGCAGACTAACAAACAAATTTTAAATTTATTCATCTTAAAATCTTATTACCATGAGAAGTTTTCTTTATGGACTTACAGTCCTATGCCTTGTTTTTGCTGCATCTTGTTCAAAAGATGATAGCCTTATTGATGATAACAGTAGCGAATCAACTGAAGCAAGGGGATTTGCAGATTCAGGAATTTGGTATGTCAATCTATTCTCTGAAGATGGCAATAATCAAACACAACACTTTAACCAATACCAAATAAAATTTCAAGCAAATGGAGTCATTACGGCTACTTTAGGCAATACAGAAATCAGTGGTACTTGGTCTAAAATAACAGATAGCGGTAAGAAAAAACTTGTATTGTCATTCCCAGCTTCAAGCAATTTTGAAGAGTTGAACGAAGATTGGGAAATAGTACTTAGCGACAACAATAATATCAAATTAAAACATATCAGTGGAGGTAATGGTGGCACCGACATTCTCGAATTAGGCCGCAACCAAGTAACCATCGTAGGCGGTACAGGAACCACGAATACAAATAGTGGAACCATAATCGGACAATGGAAAGTTACAAGATACCTTGATAAAGATAAAGATAGAACGAGTTACTACACAGGTGTTTCGTTTGACTTTAAAACAGGTGGCGTCATCACTGCTACTAGAGGAACTTCTATCACCAATGGTACTTGGAAAATATATACAGATAGTGGCAAACAAAAACTAGACATCACGTTTCCAGTAGTTAATAAATTAAATGAAATCAATGAAGATTGGGAAATCATCAGCCAAAATGCCACAAGCATCTTACTAAAAAATGTAAGCGGTGGCAATGGCGGAGTTTCTTATCTAGATTTTAAAAAGTAATTATGCTATTTTAGGGTCAATTACCAGCAGAGATGTCAAAAGGATGTCTCTGCTTTTTCTTTTTTCACAGAGGGTGAGTTATAAAAACCGTAAAAAAGAAGCGCTTTTCTTACACAACATAAACTAACGTTTAATTTTCATTAAATAATATTCTTCTAAACTTAAAACTAACATTTCATTCCTTATTCAACCACATAATTTACGGTTTCAGACATGTTTTGAATAAGGGTCAATTATTTTGGTTATTTTTGCAGACAATATAGCTTTTAAAATATGAAATCCATCTTAGCATTAATATACGATAAGCTTTTTTCTACTCGTGCTGCAGGTTTATACATCCTTTTATTCGCCATTGCCATCGGCGTTGCTACATTTGTAGAAAACGATTTTGGCACTAGTTCAGCTCAACATACCATTTTCAGGGCTAGGTGGTTTGAACTACTTTTGGTCTTATTTGGAGGTACGATCATTGCCAATATCTTCAGATTTAGATTTGTCCAACAGAAAAAATGGGCTTCTTTGATGTTTCACAGCGCCATTATCATCATCATCATTGGTGCAGGGATTACTCGTTATTTCGGGTATGAAGGTATGATGCACATCAGAGAAGGCAGTGCTGCTAATAGTTTTCTATCGACAGAAAGCTTTTTAAAGTTCAAAGTAATGTATGGAGGCAAATCGTATTCCTTTGACGAACCAGTATATTTTTCATCTTTGGGAAACAATGAATTTTCGGAAGTTTACCAGATTGGAAATAATCAGTTTGATATAAAACTAAAAGAATTCATTCCTAATCCTACTGAAAAAATAGATCCTACCGCAGGTGGCAAACCAGTCATGAAAGTAGTGGTAGCTGGTCAAGGTGGAAGAGAAGAATACTTTGTTAATCAAGGAGATAAAGTAAGCATCAATGGTGTGAATTTTAATTTTACAGATGACATCTTACCAAATGCTTTTAATGTCATCGTACAAAATGATTCCCTTTTGTTTCAGACAGATGTACCTGTAGTACAAACGGTCATGGCTACCCAAACGACGGATACCATCCCTCCAGGTAGTTACCAACCATTACGACTTAGATCTATGTACATCTGGAATAATGCTGGATTTGTCATTGGAGATTTCAGATCGTCAGCTTCGGTCAGTTTGGTTTCTGGTGACCGCAAAATGAAAAATGAAAGTATAGCAGGTCTTGTTATGCAGGTTTCAAAGAATGGTGATACTAAGGAAGTGATGGTAAGTGGAAGAAAAGGTGACGAAGGACAACCAAAAGTTTTAGACTTCGGAGATGTGCAAATGGCTGTAAGTTATGGTTCAAAACAGATTCAAGTACCATTTTCACTCCAACTCAGAGACTTCATCATGGAGCGTTATCCAGGTACAGACAATCCATCTTCTTATGCTAGTGAAGTCACACTAGTGGACGCTGCAGAAGGTGTAAATAGGCCTTTCAGAATTTACATGAATAACATCTTAGATTATGGTGGATACCGTTTTTTCCAATCTTCGTTTGACCAAGATGAAAAAGGTACATACCTAAGTGTCAATTTTGACTTTTGGGGTACTTGGGTTTCTTATATCGGTTACATTTTATTAACTATTGGCATGATGATGACTTTTTTCAGTAAAAATAGTAGGTTTACAACCTTGGTAAAAAAACTAGAAGAACACCAACATAAAGCAGCATCTTCCGTTCTGATTTTGATGATAGCGATGTTGTTATTTGTTACAGAATCGAATGGACAAAATATTGTCCCTGTAGCTGATGTCAGCCATGAACATGCCGTAGCGTTTGGAGAGATATTAGTTCAGGACCATAGAGGCAGATTTAAACCTGTCAATACATTAACTAGTGAAACCTTAAGGAAAATAGCCAAAAAAGAAAGCTTGTTCGGCATGTCTTCAGATCAGATATTTCTAGCAATGATGAAAGCACCAGAAAAGTGGGAAAACGTAGCGCTAATTAATATCGGGATGCATCCACAGATTCAGCAAATATTTGGGACCACGGAGAAAATGGTGAGTTACAGACAGTTTTTTGGTGCAGATGGACAATACTTATTGAGACAACAAGTTAGAGAAGCTCAATCTGTAAATCCCAAAGACCAAGGCACCTTTGAGAAAGCAATTATCAAACTTGACGAAAAAGTAAATATAGCAAGTATGATATTCTCAGGTAGACTGCTCCGTATTTTTCCTGTGCCAGGAGATCCCGCTAATACTTGGATTTCACCCGCAGATGTGAGAGATAACAAAATGCCAGACATGAATATGGTGGCACAATTTGAAACGTTTTCATCATACTTACTTTCACTGGAGCAAAGCGGTACCTCAGGTGATTACACGCAATCAAATACCCTACTCCAAAAAATAGCTGATGACCAAATCCAAAAAGGAAGCCATATCATACCTTCTACATCCAAAATAAAAGCAGAACTCTTGCTTAATAAATTGGATGTATTCGGAAGACTTCGAAATGTTTATGGCTTAGGTTGTTTGGTATTGTTAGGCTTCTTCTTTTACTCCGTATTCAGTCAAAAAATGAATGTCAAACGATATACACAATATGCCTTTTATGTCCTTTGTTTATTTTTTGTCTTCCACACCATTGGTCTTGGCCTGAGATGGTATGTATCAGGTAGAGCGCCATGGAGCAATGGATATGAGTCGATGATATACATTTCATGGACTACGATGTTGGCCGGATTGTTTTTTTCTCGAAAGTCATTAGGTGGTATGGCAGCGACCACTGTTTTATCCGCTACTATCTTATTGGTTGCGGGAATGAGTTGGCTCGATCCAGAGATCACACCACTTGTACCTGTACTGAAATCTTATTGGTTGACAATACACGTATCCCTAGAAGCAGGTAGTTATGGTTTCTTGATGTTGGGTGCCGTAATTGGTATGTTGAATCTAGTTCTGATGATACTGACCAATGATAAAAACAAATCGAATATACATAGATCAATCAAAGAATTGACCACCATCAGTGAAATCACTTTATTGGGTGGATTATTTATGGTGAGTGTCGGCACTTACTTAGGTGGTGTATGGGCCAATGAATCATGGGGAAGATATTGGGGATGGGATGCTAAAGAAACTTGGGCATTGGTGACGATCTTAGTATATGCCTTTATATTGCACATGAGATTTATACCCGGCTTACGAAGTATTTATGCTTTTAACTTTGCTTCATTATTCGGATTTGCTACCGTAATTATGACCTATTTTGGGGTAAATTATTATCTGTCTGGTTTGCATTCTTATGCCGCAGGAGATCCTGTGCCAATTCCACCTGCGGTTTATTATACAGCGATCGTTTTAGCTTTGTTGTCTGTAGCTGCATTTATTAGGTATCGACAAAAGTACACAGAAAAAGGATAGATTTAAATTTGATATTAGGAGATATATTCAGAATTTAATCATCGTCATCATTTCCTGAACGGTCTCCACCTTGAATGTTGTCTTCATCAGCACTTTTGTGGCATCTCACACAATCTCTAAAATCAACGATGCCTTCTTCTCTGTGCTCTGATGCAATATTAGAAGGTGTATGTTCATGACAGCCATAACAAGTATATGATTCATAATTATTGTTTTGATGGCAAACCACACAATCGGTATTATGATCGTTATCCAAAACGAAATAAGAAGAATGTTCGAAAGTGGCTGGTTTCCATTTAGTAACACTATGACAAAGCAAACAATTATCGACTATCTTTGAATGCAAATTGTCTTCTGGCTTTTTATGGCA
The DNA here is from genome assembly GCA_041739205.1 of Saprospiraceae bacterium. Lineage (GTDB taxonomy): Bacteria > Bacteroidota > Bacteroidia > Chitinophagales > Saprospiraceae > OLB9. The sequence goes on along the minus strand of JBGSOH010000075.1, from coordinate 5,968 downwards.
AGTAACACAATTTTGAGCTTGATCTTTATTGATCATGTCATGGTTAAAATTCGCTACTGATTGCCAATTTTCAAAATTGTGACAATTGCCACACGATGTAGATAATGCAGTGTGAAGCACATCTTCTTGTTTGGCATGGCAACCCAAACAATTTTGTACTAATGAACTTTCTAACAAAGTATGTTCAAATGTTATTGGTTCTTTCGGGTTTATACCTTTATGGTCCATATGACAAGCTGTGCAGTTTTGTTGAGTAAGCATTTCATGAAATTTTATTGATTCACTGAATAAATCATCAATGCTATCTTTTTGAGAACCAATATCTTCGATATTATGGCATGCTATACATTTGGAATTAGGTACTCCTTGAAACGGTGTATGGCAGGAGAAACAATCATTATTGAATTTTTGATGGCCATTTGTTAGCTCTCCCGGACTAATTAATGTATGTGGAAATTTGACTATTAACAAAGCAATAGCAACAGTTATTATTACACCAAAAACTAGTAACTTATTCATTAACTAAAAATTATAATGGTGATAATATGTAGAAGACCTAAAATTAAAAACATCATGGCAATAGGCAAGTGAATAACTCGCCACTTTGCTATCAATCCAAAAGTGATCGAATCATAAAACAATTCTTTTTCAATATTTTCGCTGGATAAGCCTTCTGCTATTAATGATTGTTTTCTAGCATCCATAGACGCTCTAGCATTCTTAATGATATACTTGCCAGTCAGTCCACTCAAGACATTGATAATCATCATATATGTTGCCATCCATGCCAAATGACCATTGTAGTGTACTCCTGAATGGACTAAAATTAGGATAGAACCAGCCCACGCCATATATTCATGTACATTCAATAACTTCTTTGGAGTACTCGTTTGAATCATTTTTCGCTTACGTAAGGAATACATAAAAGACAAAACAATCAATATAGTACCAGGGATTCCAAGGTATTTTCCTATCCAATAAATATTGTTAAGGTGAAGAAAATAGTCCAACAGAAATGCAAAAAATATCATTAAACCAAACCAAAGAAGGAATGGGATGATATACTTTAGAAAGATGGACTTAGGCATAATTTTGCATTAAATATTTTAGAAATAAATTTACTCCGAAAATCCATTAACTAGAATAAAGGAAAAATACTGGTTTATAATACATTGATAATCAGACGTTTCCATTTAGGGTCAGGGTGAAAAACGGTTGATTATCAATAAATTTTTGTTTTCGGAGTGGACTCAAAAATAAATACCCAATAATAACTACCAAATTTAATGCTTATGGGATAATAGCTATATGATTCAGGTCATTTTCAAAGGTACTTAATCCCCATTTGGATGGCACCCAAAACAAGCAGTACTTACAAATTGGAATCCATTAACGTCATCATGTTCCTTTGCCATTTTGCTTGCATTGTTGTGTTCATGGCAATCTATACAACTAAAGCTTGAGAAACTTCCTGCTGTTGTATGGCAATCCGTACATTGATCCCATTCACCTTTATGATTCCCAGAATAAATGGGAAATTTATCGTCATGATTTGCAAATGATGCAGGCTTCCACCCAATGGCTAAGCTATGGCAAAGATTACATTCTGTGGGAAATTGTCTATGATCTGGATCTTTTGCATTTACAAAATCTGTATTATGGCAGGCAATACAAGCTGCATTGATATCACTATAGATTGGATTTTTATGACAGATGGTACAATCATTGATTTGATGACCTTGCTCAAGTGGAAAAAAGCTATGTACAATACCACCAGCAGACCATTCCGTTTCAGTCTGTCTATGGCACTGTGTACAATCTGTGGGAAACCCTTGCCCAATATGATCAGGAACCTTTGCACTTGCATAATCTGCTTGATGACAGGTAATACATGCTGGGTTTATTGGGCTAAACCTTAGATTTGTTTCGCTAGTATGACAATCATTGCAATTGATAGTAGTGTGCGCCCCCATGAGCGGAAAACCAGTTTGTTCATGTAGTTGGGTCATATTTTCTACAATCCATGACACAGCGTTATGGCATCTTGCACAGTCAGTTCCTACTGTTTGTTGATGAAAGTCTATGTGGCAAGATATACAATCCGTACCTACCTTTTTAAATTCAAGAGACGTATGGCAGGACCGGCAATCCAAATCATTATGCTGACCTATTAAGGAAAATGAAGTACTGTCGTGGTTGAAACTATTTTGAGATTGATATTCCCAGTTTTCTGAATTATGACACTTAGAACAATCAATGATTAAACTTTCACCATGTGGCGATTGACTATAAGAATTATTTAGAGCTAACCAAACAAAACTTAAAACCCAAAATATTTTTTGACTGTTCAAAATGACTATTTTAATTATAACACTTAAACGTACTACATACCACCCGCATCTTCCATGATGATATCATAACGGTATCCAGCACCAAAATCCTTATCTAATACTATTTTACCAGTAAGTGCAACATTACTACCTACGGGTATATTCAAATTTGTGGTAATGGTAAGGTCTAGTGCTTTACCCTTTTCTTTTGATCCATCCTGAATATGCACCCAGTTTTTTCCCATGATACCATTATTTACTTTGACACATTCACCAGAAACAGTGATGGTTTTACCTGCGTATTTGGCTTTATTGGTCATTAAATCGGAAAGTTTCACAGCATCTTTTACAGGTACGTTACTTGCTTTTCCAGTAGTTGACGTAGATGGGGCAACTGCATTGCCTGCACTCAAGTCTCCACCAGGATGTTCAGTAGCGTCTATGACATTAGATACAAGATAAATGGTATCAAACGTCCTTTTAAAATCTTGGCTTTCAAAATTGGTTTTCATTAGTCCACCTTTATAAAGATAGGTTTTACCTTTGCTCGCTTCTCTTTTGGCTGTAGCCAACCAATATGACTTGATCCCTTCTGTGACGTTCATGTAGGTATATCTTTCTGCTTGAAGGACATCATTTACGGTAACTTTATGAACATCAGTACCTCCTGCGCCTTGACTGGGTTCTGTTCCGCTTATTGGAACACTTGGATTTACTGCTTCTTGTGTCGTTGGGTTTTCATCTGCGACAATAACTTTGGGTTTTGAATCGCAAGCCATGAAAAAGATACATGTAAAAATAGCTATAACAAACTTAAAAGATTGGATCATAAATATTAATGTTTAAACCGTTGTACGGCTGTAATAAAATAACGATGATATTTTTTTGTTGGTTCAAATGTACCTTCATAACTCAACATAAGTGAAGTAAGTTTCATAACATTCATACTTAAATTTAAACCACCCACATTTTGCACCAAAGATGTTTCAGAATTAAAAAAAGTATAGTTGATATTTCTATAATTAACTTCTGCTTGTAATTTGCCTTTCATAAAGTTTTTGGACACTCTGCCTCCATAAATATTTCCTTTAAAATAGTAAGATTCTAAGATATTGGCTGTCAAAGTAGCAGAAGCATTCAGTCCTGGAACATTATTAAAACTAAGGCTTCCTACATAATTTTTGGTAGGTTGCGGATTAGACCCTTGAAAACGTAAAAAGGTAGATACATTAAGATTAATTAATTTGTAAGGTGAATAATTTACTTGAAATCGTACACCTTGCCTAGTTTCTTGTGCCAACAATTGTTCTATATAGGTTTGGTACGATTCATAAAATATCACGTTTCTTCTATTGTCGTATGATGATGAAAAGCTGAGATTTTTACGTATTCGATACCGAAGAGAAAAAAACACACTTGTAAGACTTAGTTCATTTGATGCTACGTCCCCTATTTTTTTATACATATCCATTTCCGCAGAGAGAAAGATATTCAGATTTTTGACCAATGAATTATTGTGCTGAAAATACATAAACCTCCGGTCTGTTTTTGCGTTGTTTTGCTGCTCTGCAAATGCTAATGATGTTTGAGCGAGTCCATTTTTACCTTTATCATGTCTAGACAAGTAAGCTCCAAATTGCATTAAGTTTTGATTAAAACCATAATCATTGATATCAGGACGTGTACCCGCAAAAGCGCCAACACTAAACTTTTTGATATTAATTTCCCCTTGGACACCATCAATAGCTCCCATGTTTGCTATGACATTATTTATTTTACGGCCTATCCATATGCAATATTTATCACTTGGTGCATATTGAAGGTTCAAGGCATATATTTTGAAATCATCGTAAAATCCTACTTGAGACTGATCGATGCCGTATCTATGTCGGTATGTGACATAACTCTGTAACAAAAAAGCTGAAGCACTTATATTTTGAACATTCATAGATAAGGCCATCCGTATTCGTTGAAAATTCTTGTCATTGCCATCTGAAATACTTCCATTGGTAGAGAAGGAAATTCTACCATTCATTTTTTGTTTTCTCACTAAAGTTGTTGACTTTTCTTCTGACAGCGAGTCTGGTGTTTCAACAGAATTGGCCACTTGTGTGTTCCTGATATCAGGTGGAAGAGCAACCACAAGATTTGCATCTAGTTTTTCTACTTTACTATTAAAAAAAATACTTTGTCCTATGGTAAAATCTAAGGTAGATATATTTTCAGATACACAAGATGTAGATGATTTATGTTTGACAACCAAAGCGGGTATCAAGTTATTTTCCTTTTTGACAAGCAAAGTATCTCCCACTGAAATTTCTTCAGTACTATAAAATTTTACATAAACATTGTTTTTGCTTTTAAAGGTAACAGTGCCTTCCAATTGACCATTTTTAATCTGGGCCGCAGCACTTGCTGACAGAAACCATAAGAAAGCTAATAGGAATAAATTTTTCATACTTAACTTTTAATCAGAACCATCTGGGTGACAAGAATAACAGGCATTACTGTTGTATTGATATCCATTTACGTCTTCATGGTCGTTATCTACTTCATTCTGATTATCATGTTCGTGGCAATCTATACAACTGAATAGAGTATAATTATTAGGCGTAGTATGACATTCGACACATTGATCCCATTCACCCTGATGTTTACCACTATAGATAGGAAAGTATAAATCATCATGGTCAAAAGTAGATGGAACCCATGCTGTCTGCGAATGACAAACGGTACAATCTGTAGGAAATTGTGCTGTGATGTGATTCGGATTATTTGCCCCATTGTAATCAGCACTATGACAGCCGAAACAAGTATTTGGCGTATTATTATAACTCCCATTGTGACAAGATGCACAATCTAAGGAAACGTGCGCTCCAGTCAAGACATAATAATTATTGTGATTAGGGAATAAAGCTGGCATCCATCCAGGATCTGTCGTATGACAACTTACACAATCATTTGAAATACCGATGGAAATATGATTTGGATTTTGTGTACCTGTGTAATCACTATTGTGACATCCTACACAAGTATTTGGTGTATTATTGTAATCACCCATGTGACACGCCGCACAGTTTGTAGCAATAGACGCATGTGCTCCAGTCAATGGATAGACATTGTTATGATCAAATGTAGAAGGCGTCCATGCAGATTGTGAATGACAGGTTGTACAGTCCGTCGGGAATTGGGCAGTCACGTGGTTTGGATTGGTGGTTCCATTATAGTCTGCCGTATGACATCCAATACAAGTATTCGGTGTATTGTTATAATTACCATTGTGACATGCTGCACAATCATTGGCTATAGCTAGGTGTGCCCCTGCAATTACATAATAATTATCATGAACCGCAAATGATGCTGGTGCCCATCCTGGTGCCGTAGTGTGACAAGAAACACAATCAGTAGATATACCTAATGTACCATGGTTAGGATTTAGAGATCCATTATAATCACTTTGGTGACAACCGACACAAGTTGTTGGTGTATTGTTGTAATCGCCATTATGACAACTCACACAATCATTGGCAATGGTGGCGTGTGCTCCTGTAAGTGGATAAAACTGACTGTGGTCAAAAGTGGCTGGTGTCCATGCTGATTGACTATGACACGATATACAATCTGTGGGAAACATGCCT
>JBGSOH010000047.1:0-4631 GCA_041739205.1 Saprospiraceae bacterium | reverse complement strand
AGGTTGTAAGATTCGAGTTGATAAGCATACGTCTGATTGGCTCGGTGCGCAGTGAGCAGAGTGTATGGAACCTGACCGAATATGCGACCACCTTCAATGGTTAGTTCAGCATACCCAAACGGTGGAAGGAAAAATACTTTTTTTGCTTTGAGTTGAATATTATGATAATTATAGTCCCCAACTTCAGCACCATCAAGTCCTGCAGCATATCTGAATTCGATAATGGGATATTTGGTGAGCATAGGTGTACGGTAAGTTGCACCTTCATAAAATTTTTCATTGGGAGCATACCGCAGCATCAGTTTTACTTCAGCACTTCTTACAGCATCTTTAAACATTCGCTCATTGATGGAGTCATAATCAAATAATAATGCTCCAGCCGCTCTTTGAGACGTTTTTTGTAAGCCCACGCTATACGAAAAGCCACTTTGAGACTCATTCAGATACTCTATTCCGACTGTTTTTGTAAAAAACATTTTATTGTTTACGCCACGCTTTATGGATAGAAATATGTTGTCTTCCTGAATAAACTGAAGCTCTTGACCCGGAATTTTTAAATCATTAATATACCATAATTTCATTCGATTGTAAGGAAAACGCAGCACCTGACCACTTCCAATATTGTATCTTAGAGCTGCATAGCCCTTGAGTTGTTGATCCCTAAACCCATAGGCACCATATCCTTCCAACATAAATCGTTCGCTGAATTTATGGTTAGTTCGACCTCCCAGTCTCAATCTGAATCCTTCTATAGGATTGAAACTATAAAAAGTATTGGCCGGGCCAAGATCAAAGCTTCCGATGCTTGTATATCCTTCAAAAACCAATCTTGCTATAGTCATAGCTCTTTTGAAGGGTTTGAAATTATTGAGACTATCCACCATGTTATAAATGCCTTGTTCAGAAGCAGTCAAAGGGCTATTTCTGTTTTCTGACCAAAAGGCTTCTGACTTGGATGAAGCGTCGTTATATCTGAATTGGGTGCCTGAAAAGTTAAAAACTGAATCCTGATGCTTTTGATTGATCGTGATATTTTTGTATGAAGAAGTTTTTCTGCCCAGAACCGATCGGATACTATCTTTTTTACTGATGCCAAAGTCAACAAAAATTTCATCCTTTGATAGCATTAATGATTTTGCTTTTTTATTATCCCCTGACGAATTAGAAACACCTGAATCTTCATAGACCCAATCGTACTCTTGAGAGATCTGAAGTTCGCGTACCCAGTTCAGATTTATATCTTTGGATATGCCGGCTTCTATTTTGTGAACGGCATAGGTAGAGTCATTGGCTATCCATAGATGACCTACAAAAGCAAAATCCGTTTTTGTCCTCGGTGCAAAAAATACATGAATGAGAGATTTATGATTTACCACAGTCGTATCCTGGATATAGAATCGATATATAGAGGGAGATATCGGTGATAATGGACTGACAAAACCATTGGTCAATAGCATGATGGTATTATCATAAAAATCAATCTCCTGATACATTTGAGTCATCATATTTGAAATGCCGACTGAATTTAAAATTTCGCCCGCATTTGTAATTTTCTCTGCCCTTAAGTGCTCTTTTTTTGCTTTTGGGTCTTTTCGATAATAGATATCCGACAAATTTTCTTTCAGGAAAAAGGGCAAAAATATTTTGCCATTCACCTTATTGGTATCCGCATTATCAAAAATAAAATTTATTTTTCTGAAGATAAAATTCTGGCGCATTTTTTCAGTCACATTATTCAGTGAAAATTCGAGTTTTTCATGTTTGTGATAACTATAAAAATCCAAAGCTTCCTTTCTGTTTTTATCTTTGTTTTGGATCACATTTTTTATAAGTTCGACAGCCGGATTTCCTTTATTTCTGTATTTCTCCACTTTTATTTCTACAGCATCAAGATTTACCCCTTCTTCATCCAATAATATGTTAAGGTCATTGACTTGACCTGGTTTGATTTTAATATTTCTTGTCGTATATCCTACGTAAGAAACTCTTAGAATTTCAATCCTTTCCGTAGTAGAAATAAAGAATTTTCCGTCAATATCAGATGTCGTACCTATGGATGTGTTTTCAAATTGTACATTTACATAAATTAAAGGTTCTTTATTTGTAGCATCCAATATTTGTCCTTTCACAACAGTGATTGATTGAGAGGAAATCACACTAACTGTCAAAGAAATGAAAAAAAATATTATATATTTTAATTTTAGCATGGCAAATTATATTTCGTTTTTATACCCATAAAATGCAGATACCCCCATTTAATGGTAGTAAAATTGTTAAATCTTACTTATTCAAATTCTTATCAAAACTTGTCGCAATTTTTTGAAATGAATTTGAGCATTTCGCATTTATTCTTTAATCACGTATAATTGACTTACGAAATACACATTTCCTGACATTTATTCTTGTAGATTTTTTGTTAAAGAAATCTAAAGGTAAATTAAAGTCTTCATTCAATCTTGATGTAATTGGAATAAACCAATGTAGAATTGTAAGGAAATTAAATATATTACGACTAACCTTTGATAGTAGTTACGACAATTTGAGTTATGACTCTTTTTACGTTTTTGAAATATGATTCGTAACCTTTTCAATTAAATGTATGAAGGTTTCAGTATTATTTATTGGTTTTATTTTTCTGAATTTACCATTTTGTGGTATTTCGCAGTGCTGCTCCGGAGGAGTGCCGATAGCTGGAAGTATGGGTTTATCTACTACTGACAAAGGCAATTTACAATTCTTACTGACCTATGATGCCAATGTGATGGACAATTTGTACGCTGGTAATAAGGCTTTGAATGACCAACTTAGAGAAAGAGTGACACATTCTGGTATGGTTGAAATAAATTATGGACTAACTGATCGTTTAACAGTAACATCCATGATATCCTTTGTAAGGCAGGAAAGAAAAATTAATCAAGCTGACGGTAGTATTAATTTTACACACACTGACGGTTTAGGTGATGGGTTTCTGATGCTTAAATTCAAACTTTTGGTGCCGGCAGAAGTTCCTAAATACAATTTAGCAGTAGGTGTTGGAACTAAAATCCCTTTTGGCAGAACAAATTTTAACGATTCTAATGGGCTGTCACTTCCAGCAGATTTACAGCCGGGTTCCGGTGCCTGGGATATGCTTTTATGGTCAATTTACGAGAGATATAATGCATTTATACCCAACTTAAATTTAAGTGTATCATCCACATTCAGACTTACAGGTACAAATGATTCATATTTTGAGACATTACGATACAGATTTGGAAATGAATTTATATTAAATTTTCAAGGTCAGTATAGTATTCTGTTAAACAATCGTATGGGAAGTCTTAATCTGGGATGGAGATATCGCAATCAAAAGACCGATTTTTTGGATGATGCTATATTCCCAAATTCCGGAGGAAACTTTATTTTCATTGTTCCGGGAGCTGGTATTCAACTATCAGATGATTTGCAGACAGCAATATCAGGTCATATTCCCATTTACAACAATGTGGGCGGGACACAACTAGTGAGTAGTTTCAGGCTATCTGTTTCGGCCAATTATAAAATTCATTAAAATCACATTATTATGATATTCAAGCGTAAAATTTCAGTAATATTATTTATTTCCATTTTATTAATGAGTTGTAGTAAAGCAGATAATAATACATCTTCGATAGAATGGCTGATACCTAAAAATGAAGTATTTGATGGTGGACCTGGTAAGGATGGAATTCCTTCTGTGGATAAACCTTTATTCTTGCCCAATTCGTCCATCACTTTTATGAAAGATGATGACTTGGTACTCATTGTCTTGGATGGAGGAAAACCCAAAGCTTATCCACATCCTATACTCGACTGGCATGAAATAGTCAATGACCAAATAGGTGATATTAAAATCGCAATCACTTATTGTCCATTAACGGGTACAGGTATAGGTTGGGATCGAAATATCAATGGTAAAACAACCACTTTTGGTGTTTCGGGCTTACTTTATCAAAACAATTTATTACCTTATGACAGAGAGACAAATAGCAACTGGTCGCAAATGCGTTTGGAATGTGTAAACGGCCCACTTTTGGGTACAAAACCTCTCATTCATACCATGGTTGAAACTACTTGGAAAACCTGGAAAGAAATGTATCCCAATGGAGAAGTACTATCATCTCAAACAGGTTTCAACAGAAACTATGGTGTTTACCCCTACAATGATTACAAAACCAGCCAATCAATTTTATTTCCAAATGTGACCATAGATAAAAGGCTGCATCCGAAGGATAGAGTTCATGGCATAGTATCGGGCCGCTCTTCCAAAGCGTACCCTTTAGCATCTTTCAGCAACGAAATGACATTTAAAAAAGATATTGTCAATGGAAAATCTATCATCTTAGTGGGTAGCACATTAAAAAATATGGTGATTTCTTTTGAGCTTTCCGAAGAAAACATGAATTTACAATTTTCCCCAGCCCAAAATGAATTACCTGTCATACTCTCAGATCAGGAGGGAAATAGATGGGATATATTTGGTCGAGCCATTGAAGGGCCAAGAGCAGGGCAAAAACTTAAACCAACTGTCTCATTTATAGGCTACTGGTTTGCTTGGGTATCTTTTTATCCAGACATTGAATTGTACCAATAAAGCGATAGAATATTAATCC
>JBGSOH010000031.1:0-5596 GCA_041739205.1 Saprospiraceae bacterium | reverse complement strand
TTTTGAATTTATATTAGACTAATTCCTATATCTTTGTAATATATTTTAGACTAATCTAAATTTATATTTAAACATGGCTAATAAATATTTCACAATAAGGTTTGTTTCAACTCTAATATTTATACTTTCAAAAGGCTTGCTTTTAATTGGCCAAACCAATACCATTTCTGGTACCGTATCATCATCAGAAGGTGAAAAATTATCTTTTGCTACAGTCATCATCCAAGGTTCATCAGAAGGTACAACGACAGATATTGACGGAAATTTTTCATTTTCCACCACGAAAACAGATGCAGCTTTGATCGCATCTTATATTGGGTTTCATAGTGATACACTCTATTGGGTGAAAGGAAAAACGATCACATTTCAACTTAAATCTTCTTCAGCTGTACTTGATGAAGTCGTCGTTTCTGGCACCATGAAAGAAGTGACAAGGATGAATAGCCCCGTACCGATTGAAGTTTACACACCGGTTTTTTTCAAAAGAAACCCTACACCCAATCTCTTTACAGCACTCGAAAATGTCAATGGCGTCAGACTACAACTCAATTGTAATGTCTGTAATACTGGCGATATCCACATCAATGGTATGGAAGGTCCATATACCATGGTGATGATTGATGGTATGCCGATTGTTTCGGCACTTTCCACAGTTTATGGTCTGATGGGTATTCCCAATAGTATGGTTCAACGTATTGAAGTTGTAAAAGGTCCTGCATCTACGCTGTATGGTTCGGAAGCAGTTGGTGGTTTGATAAATGTGATTACCAAAAATCCAGAGACAGCCGCTAGATTTTCATTTGATGTAAATACTACACATTATCAAGATTTAAACGTAGATTTAGGAACAAGGTTGAAGCTAGGTAAAGCTACAGGACTATTAAGTGCCAATGTATTTCATTTTGATAAAATCTGGGATATTAATGGAGATAATTTCACAGATGTCACTTTGCAAAAAAGGGTTTCTATATTTAATAAATGGAATTTTAAACGAAAAGAAAATAGAGTATCTTCCATCGCACTCAGATATGTGTGGGAAGATAGATGGGGCGGCGAACTAAAATGGACATCGGCCTTTCGTGGTGGAGACAGCATCTATGGTGAAAACATCAAAACTAAAAGAATTGAACTCATAGGTAATTATCAACTACCCACCAAAGAAAAGATTACACTTGCGTATTCATATAATCTACACGACCAAAATTCAGTGTATGGAAACACGTATTATTTAGCCAAACAACAGATTGGTTTCACGCAATTGACATGGGACAAATCGCTCAAAAATCATGACTTACTTACAGGAATAGCCTTTAGATATACCTATTATGATGACAATACACCTGTGACAGCTGATGGTGAAAACCTTAATATCAACAGGCCATCACAAGTATATTTACCAGGTATTTTTGTACAAGATGAAATCACTTTATCGCCCAAACAAAAGCTGCTTGCAGGTATCCGCTATGATTACAATTCGGATCACGGGAGTATTTTTACACCTAGACTAAACTATAAATGGACGCCAAATGACAACAATACATTTCGACTAGGATTTGGGAATGGATTTAGAGTAGCCAATGTATTTAGCGAAGATCATGCAGCACTCACAGGTGCACGTGAAGTAGTGGTTGCCAATGATCTAAAGCCAGAAAAGTCATATAATTTTAATGTAAATCACACCACGAGATTATTTCCATCCTTTGGATTTGTGACACTTGATGGGAGTATTTTTTACACATATTTTACCAATCGTATCGTAGCAGATTTGTTTACTGATGTAAATAAGGTGATTTTTGACAATCTCGATGGTCACAGTGTATCGCAAGGTGCCACACTCAATGCTGAATTTAATTTTACAAATGGATTAAAAGTAATGGCTGGCGGTACCTATATGGATGTATTTATCAAGGAAAAAAATCCAAACGGTAATGTCGTAAAGGAAAAACAAATCCAAACACCAGATTTTACAGGCACTTGGACGGTTAGCTATACTTTTCCAAAATGGAATATTACGCTAGATTATACAGGAAATATCACTGGACCTATGCGACTGCCTGTTGTACCGAATGATTATCGACCTGAATATTCTCCATGGTTTAGTATTCAAAACTTACAAATGACCAAAAGATTTAAGTCAGGTCTTGAGATTTATGGTGGGCTTAAAAATCTACTCAATTATATCCCTGGTGACCCGATATTGAGACCATTCGATCCATTTGACAAAAACATTGACATAGACAATCCAAATGGATTCACCTTCGACCCGACGTACAATTTTGCACCAATGCAAGGTATCCGTGGGTTCTTAGGATTCAGAATGGATATTAAGTAATAGGTTCTATAAACTAAAAAAGCTGACCAATTTTCTCATTGATCAGCTTTTTTTTATTTTAAAATAACTTACTACTATCTCGCGAACGCTGTAGCACGTTTCTCTCTGATAACAGTGACTTTCACTTGTCCAGGATATTGCATTTCATCTTGAATTTTTTGTGATATCATAAATGCAAGATCGTCTGCAAACTGATCAGAAACTTTTTCAGACTCTACGATGACTCTTAGTTCACGACCCGCTTGTAATGCATATGCTTTCTGTACGCCTTCGTAAGCAAGTGCCAATTCTTCGAGTTCACCGATTCTTTTTAGGTAACTCTCTAAGATTTCTCTTCTTGCTCCTGGACGTGCACCAGAGATGGCATCACAAGCTTGTACGATAGGTGAGATGATGTTATTCATTTCTATCTCATCGTGGTGAGCACCAACCGCATTGATGATTACAGCATGTTCTTTGTGTTTTTCACAAATCTCCATACCCAACAATGCATGCGACAATTCAGAATCTTCTTCTGCTACTTTACCTATATCATGTAATAGACCGGCACGTTTAGCCATCTTAATTTGTTTAGGGTTAAGTCCTAACTCAGCGGCCATTGTAGCACATAGATTGGCTGTTTCTATGGAGTGTTTTAGTAGGTTTTGACCATATGATGATCTAAATCTCAATCTACCTACCATTTTCACAAGATAAGGAGCTAGACCATGAATGTCTAGATCAATGATTGTTCTTTCGCCTATCTCGATGATTTGTTCGTCAAGTTGCTTTTTAACTTTGGCAACTGTCTCTTCGATTTTTGCAGGGTGAATACGTCCATCTGCTACAAGTTTTTTGAGTGACAATCTACACAACTCTCTTCTGATTGGGTCAAAACTTGATATTACAATTGCCTCAGGAGTATCATCTACTACGATTTCTGCACCTGTTGCTGCTTCTAATGCACGGATATTTCTACCTTCACGACCAATGATCTGACCTTTGATATCGTCAGACTCAAGGTTAAATACAGATACAGAGTTTTCGATCGTTATTTCCGCACACATTCTTTGAATGGTCTGGATTACGATCTTTTTCGCTTCTTTACCAGCGTTTGTATGTGCATTGGCAATAGCTTCTTTTTCGATCACCATTGCATCGTTTTGCGCTTTTGCTCTTACTGCTTCTAGTAATTGTTCTTTTGCTTGACTTTCTGTAAGCTTAGCTATTGTCTCAAGTTCCTTGATAAATTTCTCATTTGCATTATCAAGTTCTTCTTTCTTTTTAGCCACAATTTTGAGCTGAACATCAAGGTTTTCTTTGATGGTATTAAGCTCTAATTCTCTACTTTCTATAGATTCCATTTCAGTGAGAATGGCATCTTGTTTTGTTTTGAGTTCTTTTTCAAGAGCGATGGCAGTAAGTTCTCTTTCTTTGATTTCAACTTTCTGGTCTGCTTTCCAAGTTTCGAACTCAGTTTTGAGTTTTGCAAAATTCTCTCTTGCTTCTTGAATCTTTTTTTGCTTGATAGATTCATTGGTTTGCTCGGCTTTAGCAACTATTTTTTCTGCTTTGTTTTCAGCCTCATCGAGTTTGCGTTTTGCAGTAAGTTCTGCCTCTTTAAGTGAAATATCAGCCTTGTTATTGGCGTCCTTCACCTTACTTTTGAAGATCGTTTGTACCATAAAATATCCTGCACCGGATCCTACGAGTACACCGATCACTAAACCTAATATAGAATCCATGTTGATCTACGATTTAAAATGATGATGAAATGTCCCTTTCGGGAAGTTTATGAAAATCGTAGAAGCGAAAAACTTATTTTATCATGTAAAATCTGGCTATTTTATAAGGTCATTCAGTATGTCCTTGATGGCACCGATTCTAGAGTGAGCCTGAGATGTATCCTCCTTTTCAGCAGGATTTTTTTGATCAAATGTATACGTCAATAAGGTCATAATAACACAATCTAGCTTATCTCTTGATGGATAAGTAGTCTGAAATTCATTGACTTTAGTGTTGAGCTCAAGTACCAAATCTGTTACTACTGCTTCTTCACTTTGGGTAACTTTGAGCGGAAAATTTCTACCCGCAATGGTTACAGTTATGGTCTTCAGATCATTCTCCTGCATCATTCTTTCGTTTGTATGATTTGTATACATTGATCTATTTCTTCGACAAAACCATCCAATTGGAGCTGTATCTGTGCATTCTTTTGTTTTTGATCAAGTTTTATTGCTTCGATATCAACTGTTTGTGATTGTTCTGACGGTACTAATTTTGCTTTCTCAAGCTCTATTGTTTTCTCTTCTACTTCTTTTTTTAATACTATATTTTCTTGTATATATTGCTCAGCTTCTACTTTTAGAATACTGTTTTGACTCTCCAATTCTTGATTTCTCAATTCCAATTTTGTATACTGATCTTTGAGTTTTTCCATCCCTTTTAGGATGTCATCTAAACCTTGAATCACCATATTTTCCATCAAAGATAATATTTTTTTATAATATGAAATTATTTTCTTATAAATGCTCCTATTTTTTCGTCCAACTGCTTCATTACCTTATCCATGATTTGGTCTATTTCTTTATCCTGAAGGGTCTTTTCGAAATTTTCAAATAAAAACGAAACAGCATAAGATTTTTTACCATCTCCAAGCTGCTTTTCATTCTCATAAACATCAAATAATGAAATCTGTTTCAAAAGCTTCTTCTCACATTGCTTAGCAATAATTTCGATCTCACTAAATGTCACTTTTTTATCTATCACTAATGCTAAGTCTCTACGTACAGAAGGGAATCTACTGATCTCACTAACCTTTATTTTTTGTTTACCCAATTGTTTCAACAAATTGTCAAAAGATATCTCTGCATAAAAGATTTTGGTTTTAATTCCCATTTTGGAATAAACACCTTTATGTATCTCACCAAATTCTGCCAATATTATTGGACCTTTATGATACCTCAATCCATACACAAATCTATTATCATCGACAATTTCTGTCACTTGATAGTTACCCACGCCCACTCTTTGCAAAACAGCTGTTACCGTTTTCTTGATGTCATAAAAGCTCTTCTCAGCTTTGTTATCTACTAACCAAGATTCTTCACTTTTCTTACCAGCAACAAATATTGTAAGGTATTCATTTTCAATATATCCCTCACCACCTTTGGCATAAGACTTTCCAAATTCAAAGATATTCAAATTTGATTGCTGCCTATTAAGATTGTACCCTACAGAAACAAGACCGCTTATCAGCATATCTGGTCTCATGATATCAAGGTG
>JBGSOH010000023.1:0-6011 GCA_041739205.1 Saprospiraceae bacterium | reverse complement strand
GTAAAACTTCCTTCGGCAGCTTGTGTCACTGGACTATCAGGACAATTTACAACAGGATTACAAGCAGATGTAGAAAAATAAATATTATCTAAATAAATATCTACTGGTGTAAAACTACCAGGACCGTTTGCGGCAAACTTTAGTTGTCTTACATCATTCCAAGTCATTCCTGAAAAGGCGGATTTAGGTAATACTAAAGTAGACCATTGTCCTTGAACAAATGGAACGGTAACTAAAAACTCAGCAGTACCTGTACCAAAATTAATGGGACTAACCCTCAATGTAGTAATACTAGGATCTGCATTTGTCCACACATCTACATTCAAGAATTCCATACTAGATGCGTAAGTAGGAGTCAATTCAGTTCCCTGATAATTAAAATTAGGATATGCTAAAATAAAATTCCCTGTACCAGGATTGAAATTAGGGTTTACCTGCATATGACCAGATTGCCCCCAGTTTGGATCATAATTGGTTGCAATATCGGTGTATGTGTCACTATATATAGATATCACATTTGCTGGTGCACAAGTTGGGACTGGCGAATTTGTAATAGGTTCATCTGCTACTGGTTCGCAGACTGTAGCTGAAAAATAAATATTGTCTAAGTATATATCCACAGGATTAGAACTACCTGGACCATTAGCAGCAAATTTAAGCTGTCTAATATCATCCCAAGTCATTCCAGTGAATGCAGATTTTGGTAACACAATTGTATTCCATTGTCCAGATACAAATGGAACTGTAACTAGGAACTCTGCTGTACCAGTTCCAAAATTAATTGGACTTACTTGAAGAGTTGTATTCGATGGGTTTGCATTAGTCCAAACATCAATATGAATGAAACCCATACTTGAAGCATTGGTAGGTGTAAGTTCAGTGCCTTGATAATTAAAATTTGGGTAGGCCAAAATCAAATTGCCAGTACCAGGATTAAAATTTGGATTTACGCAACAAAAACCTGATTGACCCCAATTGGGATTATAGTTTGTAGCAATATCAGGATAAGAATCACTATATATAGAAATCACATTAGCATGAAGACAAATTGGCTCTGGAGAATTTGTGCTAGGCTGAGTAGGAGCAATAATTGGACAAGCACCTCCTACTATAAAGTTTAATACATTTGAAGTGACTAAACCTCCTGCAAATGCGAATTTGATTGCGACATTAAAGGTAGACCCAATAATTTGGCTAGGATAAGTTATTGTAAACATCTGCCCTCCTGTGGAGACCATCATCTGCTCTGCAAAGTTTGGATTGTATGTTTGTGCAAATGCGACTAATCCTACTTGTGGATCTAATAGATTTACATTTATGGTAACATCACCGTTTGCTGCTGTATTAAATTCATACGTAAATCCATTAGTAAAACTACCTTCTGCTGCAGAAGTAACCGTACCTGTGCACATAGTAGAAGGTGGAGTCGGTGGACAATCACCCACCATAAAATTCAGGACATTAGATGTAGCTAAACCACCTGCAAATGCAAACTTAATAGCGACATTAAATGCATTACCTGTAACTTGATTAGGAAATACCACTGAAAACGTCTGACCACCTGTATTGGTCATCATAGTTTCCATAAATGTTGGATTGTAGGTTTGTGCAAATGCAACTAAGCCTACTTGGGGATCTAAGAGTTCAACGTTTATAATGACATCAGTGCCATCAGTTGTGAACTCATAAGTGAATCCATTGGTAAACATACCTTCTGCTGCCTGAGTAATAGTACCTGTGCAGGCAGTCTGAGCATTAGAACTAATAGATGATAATAGTCCGAATGCCAACAAACATAACATTAATGGCATCTTAAGTAATCTAGTGTATGTACTACGATTACCAAATCCAATGTGTCGGGGGCTTGTAATAAACGATGCAAATTTTTTCAAATCTACGTTAAGCGAATCTGTTCTCATGAGATTGAGTATAGTTGGTTATTAAAAAATGATAACTTGAGTACTTTTTTACCATCTGAAATCAAAACTGTAAAAACACTATTTAAATTCACCAATGTAACCACTGGCAAGCCTAAAATTGTATTTGATAAAAATTGATTTTGAAATAATGTAAAATAACTACTCATTAATTTGAAATTCCGGTTATTGAAAATATATAACCCAAAATACAAATGATGTAAGATGATAACACTAAAAAAAATGTGACTTACGATACACTTAAATTTTGAATTAAGTGTAGTAATCTAAAATTGAGACAAATGACCTTAAATAAAAATTCTACAATATTGACCTTATCAAAACATATTGATAAATCTCATATATTAAAAACATGCAAATGTAATTTTAAAATCAATGGACAAAAGAAAATAAAACTACATCAACACTACATCAAAACATCTTAAACTACTTCTAAACAACATCAAAAGTCAATAAAACAGGGCATTTAGCAAATTTCTATAAAATCTTGGTGCTTTACCAAGCAAAATAACACCTATTATTAAAAATTAAATGACCGTTTGTATTTAAAATATTTAATCAACTAAAGACATCAATATATTGTTAAAAATTTGACTACTTTATTAAAGTTATTGTATTACTAAAAGTCTCGACTTTACCGTTTAAATACTCGATTTCATAAAAGTATACATAAACTCCAGGAGAAACAAAGTTTCCATTATAGCTTCCATCCCATCCATTATTGTTTGCATCATCTATAATATTAGATTGGCTAAAAACCTTGGAGCCCCATCTATCATAAATTGAAAACTGGGTTATTTGCTTCATTTCTGGACTTAATAAGATTTTGAAAACATCATTAGACCCATCGCCATTTGGACTGAAAATATTTAGTAAATCTGTTATGATCTCTTTAACTTCTACTGTTATTTGTTTACTATCACTACAATCTTCCCCATATAAATAAGACAATGTATATGTTGTAGTAACTAACGGCAAGGCTATTGGGTCAGTGCAATCACTACAACTAAGTGTACTAGCAGGTGACCAAGTCAAGTCATAAATGGAATTTGGAGCAACAACTATCAACTGGCTAGTCCCATCTGGATTTGCTTGTTGACTTAAAATGACTTCTGGAATAGAAACATCATCTACCATCAAATTTATAGTCTCTTCACATCCTTCCATATTTGCAACTATAATAGTATTGATGCCTGGCAAAAGCGATGTTGTATATGGCAAACTCAATACAGGAGCTTGTATATTTCCATTTACAGAAATATCATAAGGTCCTAAGTGAGACGCTGATTCAATAGTAAATTTTATATCTTCAATATCACAACCATAAGTTAATGTATCAAAAGCTTCAAAAATTGTGTAATTGAGTTGAACCATGACCAAACTATCACAACCGTTTACAGATTCATTTTCAAGAATTGCAGGCCCTTCTGGATAATTTATACTAAATATTGTACCACCTATATCCTTTATCTTAGTTTCATCACAATAAGTTGCTTCAAAAGTGCCCATAACTGGAAGATAAAAAGAGACATTGACCTTATATATAGTATCACAGCTAATATCATCATTAGAAAACACCTTCACACTACCTGTAGATCTGGATTGAGTAAATATTTCTCCACCAATTGAAAAAGTATCTTTATCACATAATACTGGATTAATATCGAATTCAAGAGGTGGAAGCGTTTCAAAATCAAAATTGGTATTTAATACAAACACACAAGTTTTATTACTTTCCACTTCTATACTATCAATCTGGAACACAACTGTCTCGTTTGCTGGCCATTGATTTAAAGAAAACGGTTGGTTGCTACCGACACATATATTTATATCTGTCGTTCCAATAGGATTGGTCAAAATGATTTCTTGATTTACACTAATTCCTGAAGGAATGGAAGAAGCTGTTATATAAACACTAGCTGGACCACCACTTGACTGGTTTATATTCAGAGCATTACAACTTCCTTCACAGATTTGATCAAAACCAGTAATTGAAACATTAGGCTTTGAAATTTTGGTAAGGGTAATTATAGCGCTGGTTTTAGGGCACAATATGCCATCACCTACTACATAAATAAATTCAAATGAACTTCCTGACCCTGTAGGTGTGAATAAACCATTCACAATAGGTTGATTTTGAAAGAAAAAAGTACCTCCAGCATCAGCATTAACATCGATATAATCATTCAAATTTAAGGTTTCTCCTTCACAAAATGTATTTGTTTGATCTACTCCAGGATTTAGAGAGTTTTGCAGACTTATGTTAATTCTAGCCGTATCGTTTAGACATGGCAAACTATTTTGGATAACATAATAAAATGTAAATAGACCTGACTGTATTCCATTTGTAGCCCACACGCTACCATTTAATCCAGTGTGATTATCAGGATTTAAAACAATTCCGGTTTTGTTTGAAGTATTTACTATTGATAAAATGTCAATGACCGATCCAACACACGAACTAATGTTTACATCTGAACCTGCATTTTCAAATGGATTAATTATTATATTAATCAATGCAGTATCTGCCAAACAACCATTTTCAGCAATAATATAACGCACTAAGTAATTACCTGATAATAATGCGTTTACATTTACAGAAGACGGATTACTTAAATTTATACCAGAAGAAGAAGTCTCCCAAAACCCAACATTATCATGATTTCCAAGGGCTTGAACTAAGTTTAAATTTTCCATTGAACCTTCACATATCGTGAGTGTATTATCTGTACCTGCATTGTTCCTATCCCTCATTTCAACTATTAAAATAGCAGTATCTCTACCGCAAAGTAAATCTTCTACGATATAAGTCAAACTTGTAAATCCAACAGGTAAGTCTGTTATCTGAAATGTTGTGACATTAAAAATAGTATCATTTCCATTTTTCCAAATTCCACCCAACTGTGCATCCATTTCTAAAAAATCTGATAGATTGACAACAGTTATTGCTGATTTACAATACTCTACTGTAGTATCTCTTCCAGCATTAACTAAGTTAATATCTACATTATACAGAGCTGTATCCCTACATCCAAAACCATCTGTAACCGTGACAGAAAATGTACTCGGTATTAAAATATTCGTAAATGTTGTTGTGTCATTTATACTTCCTCCATTTGACCATTGATAACCTACTCCCCCTGTCGCAATTAAAGTGACATCACTACCCACACACACTTCATCATCACCTGTTACAATTGCAGATGGATTATTTCTCACTGTAAGCGGGAATGACACAATCTGAGGGAAACAAGGGCCTGCTCCATCGGGATCATTGCTTGTAAAAGTAAGACTAATAACATTATTTACGTCTGATGCAGAAGGTATATAGCTTATACTAAATGGTGACACGTTTGATGTTGATAAAGATAAATTACCTGTACCATTGGTCGTAATAGTCACTTGGGTAGAAGCACCTCCAAATAGTATATTATTTAAACTGAAAGTATCACCTTCACAAACGCTACCAGTCAATATTGGTAAATTAATGGTGGCTGGAGTTGCACAATCACAATTGACAGAAAATGAAATGCTATTTTCACAACCCGTTATGTTATTTGTCACTAACATATTATGGGCTCCATTACCAATATTTGAAAACATATTAGATGTCTGGGGCATTAATGCATCCAATTGATAGATATACTCTGAACCAGAAGGATTTAATATAATAAAACTTCCGATGGAACCATTACAAGTAATATTACTTATAATTGGTAAAGGTGGAATAGGATTTATATTTACTACTAATGTCACTGAATTACTTATACAATTCATATCTGCATCTGGATCTATTACAAATAAAATGATAGAATCAGTCACTACACTTCCAGGTAACAATGTCATTCCAGTCCCGTTAGCATTGGTATTGTAATAGGCATTTACGCCTACACCTGAGCCAGTGATCGGAGGCAGTATAGCATTGCCACAATTTTCTATAAGTGGTATAGGATCAAATGTAATCAAAGGATTGATCGTGATAACCAATGTCTCTTCATCATCGCATCCAGCATTTTCATCATAAATATAAAGTGTTATAGAAGCGCTAATGACATCTCCTGCATTATAAGGAAT
>JBGSOH010000001.1:0-6092 GCA_041739205.1 Saprospiraceae bacterium | reverse complement strand
GCAAGAATCTTTTTCAAAAAAAAATCTGCGAAATCTGCGTTGTCAGCGAGACTAAAACTCAACTAAACCCAATGGTCTCAAAACCCTGTCCCGTTAGGGACAAAATATCGGTAGAAAAAGCAAAATCAAAACCCAAACCTCGTGCCTTTAGGTACGAAACAACAAAATAAAAGGCATCCTATCGATTTTTGTCACAGTTTAGTAGCAACCAAATTAATTTAAAAAAAATCCAAGAAACCAGTAGATTTTTTGTCCCAAAACACTTATCTTTATTCCTATTTAAAATATGTTTCAGCACGTAATCGTCCAAACGATATTTGACCATCATAAGTCCACAAAAGCTACCAAAACTACCATTTTAAATCAAAAAAGAATGTAGGTTGTCCCGAGGTTGTCCCGACCTTGTACCAAGGTTGTCTCGAGGTTGGCCCGACCACGCTCCCTAGACGCTCCCTAGACGCTCCCACTACACATCATTGTATCTACGCCAATACTTGTGTATTTGTTCGGCGTAGCTTCCTTGCTACAATGAAGCATTTTTAAGCATCTTGCCTATGTGGAATCTCTTTGATTGTCGAAGTTTGTAACTTCGATACCCTATTTTGCATTTTAGAGCGTTTCCCTATCTGTCCAAGCTTCGAATCAGTAATCACAATAATCACATAAATCAAAAGAATCATAATTTGTCACTGCTTCAGCGTGAGTTCAGACAAATTTCCAATCGAAGATTATAATGCCAATAAACATCTTATCTCTCATAATTCATCTCTCATAATTCATCTCTCATAATTCATCTCTCATAATTCATATCTCATAATTCATCTCTCATAATTCATATCTCATAATTCATATCTCATAATTCATATCTATAGTTGATACTACAAAATATGCCTTTCAAGAGCTTGGCGATTTATATAGATTTAGATGGCCAACAGTAGAGTCATTTAAGCATTTATAATTAAGAGGTGAGTTAGAAAATTTGAGTGGAAAGACTACTTTGGCTGTAAAACAAGACTTGTTTAGAATTATTGCAAGAGCAAATCTTAACCAGATAATAAGTATATCCACAACAACCAATCAAACAAAAAATATCAATTGTAAACGGAAAAGTGACTACCAAATTAATCGTCAACAAGCGTACCGTAAATCAAAAAAGATAATTGAGATGATAGAGAAAATACTTTATAGAAAATGGTTGGATAAAATTAAAAATTTTGCAAATGAGCTAATGAGACAACTTGAAATTGTTAGGCCAAATAGAAAAATCCCTATAGCGAGAAGATATGGTGGTCGACCTGTGAATTTTATGGTTTATATACCTTTACTTAACGACATTGATAATTCAGGATTAACCATTAAGCATACAAAATCTGTTAGACTTCAGTGTTAAAAAATAACAGTAATGAATCATCTGTAACAATAGTAGCAAACCATTACTTTGACTACCCTTACCTTTGTGTCATTAAAAATATTAATGATATGAATATTGAAAATTTAATCACAGAAAATAAAGGCACCATTGTAGATGTGCGTACTCCAGGCGAATTTTTGGGTGGTAATGTTCCTGGTTCAGTAAATTTCCCATTAAATGAAATTCCAGCTCGTTTGAATGAATTAAAGAAATTAAAAACACCACTTATTTTATGTTGTGCATCAGGCAATAGAAGCGGTCAAGCAGAAGGATATCTATCTGCCAATGGCATATCTTGTGTCAATGGTGGTTCATGGATGACCGTAAATTATTATAAGTCACTTTCACTACAATTTTAATATTATGACAGACACACTTCTCCACAACTGGCACTTCATGCGTTGGTTGCGATTGGGTTTAGGTCTTTTTTTTGTATATCAGGCGATAACGGGAAGTGACAATATTTCAGGCTTTTTTGGGGCTTTTTTACTTTTTCAAGCTGCTACAAATACAGGATGTGGTCCAGCAGGATGCACTCCCCAAAAATCAGCTGATGAAAACACAGCGTGGAAAGAACCCGATTTCGAAATAATAAAACCAAAATAATATGGAACCACATATTTTTAATGTAAATCTAAAATGGGTAGCTGATAGAATAGGGGAAGTTTCTTCACCTGAACTTTTAGATGCTATTGATGTAGCTACACCACCACAATTTCCCAAAGGAGTAGACGGTGTTTGGTCGCCAGAGCATTTTTTTACAGCAGCTGTCAATAGTTGTTTTATGACTACTTTTTTGGCCGTTGCCGAAAATTCAAAACTCGAGTTTACCAATTTCTCTTGTGAATCAGAAGGGATATTGGACAAAGTAGATGGCAAGTACATAATGACAGAAATCATTCTCAAGCCACATCTAAAAGTTATAAACGAAGCAGATGCTGAGAAAGCAGAAAGAATCTTGCACAAATCAGAAAGTGCATGTCTAATTTCCAATTCTATAAAATCACAGGTCACACTCCTACCCACCATAACTTTTGTGGAAAAACCAGTTTTGGTTTAGGATAGAAAATTCCATTCAAATATACGTACCCAAAATGCAAGGACAGCTGCTTTAAAAGCAGTTATCTTTTGCATTTTTTTGGACTCAAGCAATTATAGAGCTCATTGTAAACTACTTTTTCAAGATGATTTAAATCATAAAAGCTTCTGTCTTTTCATCCTACTTTTGCACCCAAAATAAAAAAGTAAGGTGAAGACAATCATTGAGCCATTCAGAATAAAATCTGTAGAACCCATACATTTTAATACGGAGACCTATAGAAGACAAGCTTTAAAAGACGCATACTACAATACATTTTTATTGCATTCAGATGATGTAATGATCGATCTCCTTACCGATAGTGGTACTAATGCGATGAGTAGTGCGCAATGGGCAGGCATGATGATGGGAGATGAATCTTATGCGGGTAGTCCGAGTTTTTACCGCTTCGAAAGCGCTGTCAAGGATATTACTGGCATGTCGGTTGTCATTCCTACGCATCAAGGGCGTGCATCAGAGAAAATATTGTTTAGCATTACAGGCGGAAAAGGCAAAGTTTTTATTTCCAATACACTATTTGATACCACAAGAGCCAATATAGAATTTGCTGGTGGCGAAGGCATAGACATGATTTGCAAAGAGGGAAAATCACCCACTATTCCCGCACCTTTCAAAGGTAACATCGATATAGATGCACTCGAAAATTATATCGCTAGTCATGGTGCAACGCACATCGCCATGGTCATCATCACAGTGACTAATAATTCTGGTGGCGGGCAGCCTGTAAGTATGGCAAATATCCGAGAGACCAGTCGTATTTGCAAGGCGCACAATATCACCTTATACATTGATGCATGCAGATTTGCAGAGAACTGTTACTTCATCAAAACCCGTGAAGATGGATACGCTGATAAGTCTATCAAAGAAATAGCCAATGAATTATTTTCATATGCAAACGGCTGTACCATGAGTGCTAAAAAAGATGCTTTTGCCAATATTGGTGGTTTTCTGGCGCTGAATGACCCCGAACTTGCCACCAAATGCAGAAATCTATTGGTCATTACGGAAGGTTTTCCAACTTATGGTGGATTGGCAGGTCGTGATTTGGAGGCGATAGCGATAGGATTGTACGAAGTGATGGAAGAAAATTATCTACATTACAGGATCCGAAGTACAGAATACCTTACCCAAAAACTAAGTGACGCGGGTGTACCTGTCATGTTGCCTGCTGGTGGTCATGCTGTCTATCTGGACGCCAAACAGTTTTTGCCGCACATACCTGTAGATCAATATCCCGGACAAGCTTTAGTTTGTGCCTTATACATCAAAGGTGGAATTAGATGTGTAGAGATAGGTTCGCTTATGTTTGGAAAATACGACGAAAACCATCATTTAGTTCCCGCGGCACATGACCTCGTACGATTAGCTATCCCGCGTAGAGTGTATACCCAAAGTCATATAGATTATGTGGCAGAAGTGATCATCGAAGTATTCGAAGAAAGAAATCAAATCAAGGGTATGAAGATTATTGAAGAAGCAGAAATCCTAAGACATTTTACTGCTAAACTAGATTTTGTTTAATTCATTTACCTAACATTTTTTCGCGCTATGTCTTCTTATAAAAAACCTTTATTGCTTGCTCCTGTGGGATCTTTTGAATCTTTACACGCAGCCATTCGTGGTGGTGCAGATGCCATATATTTCGGAATAGAGCAGCTCAACATGCGAACTAAATCTATTCCAACTATCACCATAGAAGACATCGCAGAAGTAGCCCAGACTTGCAAAATCCATCATATAAAAGCCTATCTTACACTCAATACCGTAGTGTTTGATTATGATATGCAGTTGGCTCGAAGGATCATCTCTGAATGTAAAAACCAAGGGATAGATGCAGTTATAGCATCAGATTTTGCAGTTTTTGAAATGTGTAAATCTATTGGAATGCCGCTGCACATCAGCACACAATCTAATGTCAGCAACATAGAGTCTGTTGCGTTTTTTGCCCAAATGGCAGATGTGGTTGTACTGGCTAGAGAGCTTACCTTAAAGCAAGTGGCACATATCACATCAGAGATAGCAAGGCGAGATTTACGAGGTATTTCCGGTGAGTTGATGAAAATTGAGACCTTTGTTCATGGGGCATTGTGTATGGCTGTGTCCGGAAAATGTTACTTAAGTCTCCATGAAAAAAATGCTTCTGCAAATAGAGGAGCTTGTGTTCAAAACTGCCGAAGACCTTACCAAGTGACCGATCTGGAGACGGGCAATGAGTTACTTATTGATAATGAATACATCATGTCTCCCAAAGATCTCTGTACTATCGAGTTTGTAGATGAATTGATAGAAGCAGGAATCGATGTATTCAAAATAGAAGGTCGCAGCAAGTCTGCTGAATATGTTTATGCTACTACTAAATGTTACAGGGAGGCGATAGAAGCCGTTATAGAAGGAAGCTATACAGATGAAAAAATAAATCATTGGTTACAGGAATTAGACAAAGTCTATAATCGTGGATTTTGGGAAGGCTATTTTATGGGTAGGAAACTGGGAGAATGGACAAAAAATCCAGGATCGATAGCCACAGAAAAGAAAATCTACCTTGCCAAAGCGACCAAATATTATCCCAATATTAATGTAGCAGAATTTCTGGTAGAAACAGGTACTATCCTTGCTGGCGAACATTTAATGGTCATAGGTAGAAATACAGGTTCTGATAAAATCATACTCGATGAATTAATCGTCAACGGCATCAAACAAACAGAAGCCAACAAAGGAGATAAAATCACTTTCCCTTTCCCCAAGCCCATAAAATCCAATGACAAACTTTACAAAATCGTTGCTTTAAATGGCTAAAATCATCCATTATCGCAGCAAATGTATTGGCTGTAATATTTGTTTTGAGATGCAACCCGAATATTGGCGACTATCCAAAAAAGATGGAAAAGCTACCCTTGTCAATAGTCATCTTAAAAAAGACACTCATATTTTGGAAATACCATTTGAAAGCATCGAATTAAGTAAACAAACAGCAGATCACTGTCCTGTAAAGGTGATTAAGGTGTTTTGAAAATAGATTTGGTTTTTTAATATTGGAGAATTACCGATCAGTATAAAACAACAGTAAGTTTACTGCGACTATTAGAATTATTGGCAAAATGTAGGGAATGATTATATTTGCACTTTCTGATGTTAAAAAGTAAAAAATATGAAAAGAGATGATTTGCTTTGGAAAGCTATATTAGAAGACATTTTTGATGACTTTTTGAGATTCTTTTATAAGGAAGCTGAGCAATTATTTGATATATCGAAAGGATTTGAGTTTTTGGACAAAGAGTTGGAAGAATTATTTCCAATAGACGAAGGGTCAGACATCAGATATGTGGACAAGCTGGTCAAAGTATATTTAAATGATGGTCAGGAAAAATGGATCTTAGTTCATGTAGAGGTGCAGGGTTATCGAGATTCAAACTTTGAAGAGAGAATGTTTACCTATTATTATAGGCTCTATATGGTATTGAATGGGTAAAATATATAAATAGTTGTATCTTAGTGTTATGAATAATGAGCAAATTTTTGCAATGGCGTTAGGTCTAGTAGCTCCATGGGAAGTTAAGAGCATATCGTTTGAAGCCAATTCTC
>JBGSOH010000655.1:0-3073 GCA_041739205.1 Saprospiraceae bacterium | reverse complement strand
AAAACTTGGGTTGAACATAATTTTGCATTAGACATCAAGACTCAAAAATTATAAACAAGTAAAAATAGTAATATCCAGTCTTTACTTATAAAAATATCATTTTGTAACCGTTGAAGGATTGATTAAAACAAAATGAAAATTAATTTTCTAACGAGAAATTTCTCTATTTGCATTAAACAATTAGTTTAATTTTTAGCTAAGTTCATAAGTTGATGAGAAGGCAATAAAAATTTACTCATATTTTGAATCATGTAAGACTCCACAAGAAACTACAATTACCATATCCTGACAAAACTACTATTGTTGTCATAGGACGCAATACTAAAATACTACATTGATTTACAACGAAATACGTTTATTTACAAACAATAATCACACCTTTTTAATATCCTTACATACAAACTGATTATTAATATAAAATTTACCTTTGGTGACGTCATTACGACATGATGTTTCTTATTATATAGATTAGTCATAATTAAAATACAAGAAACATCATAGAGTCAAGCAATTATTAATCACCAAATCATTAAGCCATGAAGTATTTTTATCTTTCCTTTTTTCTTGTCATCTTTAGTCTGCCTATCATTGGCCAAACAACCATCTCAGGCATCGTCACAGATGGTGACAGTAACGAACCTCTCATAGGGGCCACCATTTCTGTGAAAGGCACTGGTGAAGGAACTATTACCAATGACATAGGAAAATATTCACTATCGACATCAGTAAAACCACCTTTTTCATTACTCTGTAACTATGTAGGCTACGCTCCCAAAGAAATGTTGATTACAGCCGAAACATCTGAAGTGAATTTCACATTGGGTCAAACCAATATCATCACAGATGAAATCGTGGTATCAGCATCTAGAAAAGCAGAAAAAATCACCCAATCTCCTTCTACCATCAACATCATCAAGGCTCGACAATTTGAAGAGGCTCCTTCTTTTAATGCTGGGGAATTGATCGCTCGTCAAAAAGGAGTGGATTACTTTAGAGCTGGTGTACTAGGCACAGGTTTTAATGTACGTGGTTTCAACTCCGCTTTTAACCCAAAAAACCTTCAGGTCAACGACAATCGTATCTCATCACTTGTAGCTACAGGTTTACCACTCGGTGCATTAGGTACGACCATCAAAGAAGATATCGAGCGCGTAGAACTCATCCTTGGACCTACTGCAACTTTATACGGTCCAAATGCAAATAATGGTCTAATCTCCACTATTACCAAAGATCCACGTGTATCTCAAGGAACGACTGTTGCACTTGGTGTAGGAAATCAAAGTGTGTTCAGTGGCAGATTAAGACATGCAGAAAAACTAAGCGATAAGTTTGCTTACAAAATCACTGGTGAATTTACCCAAGGTACTGAATTTGATTATGTAGATACTGTTTACATTGGCACTGACCCAAGGACAGCATTAGCAAAAACAGAACTTGATCTTAACAGAGATTTTAAATCTGTAAAAGGTGAAGCATCTTTATATTTCACGCCAGCTGCAGGTAATGATATCATATTTACTTATGGTGGCTCTAATTCATCAAATATCGGTCTTACCAATGCAGGGCGAAATCAAATCAAAGATTGGAAAATTAATTTTTACCAACTGAAATATACATCTCCAAGAATATTTGCACAGTTTTATTACACCCAAAGTCGTACTGACTCAACATACGCTATGAATCAACGAACACAAAATTATTGGGCATTTAAAAATGCAGGATTTAGTGATGCCGAAGCAAGCAAAAGATCTTATGCTGAATCATGGTTCGGAACACAAGCAACTGGATTCGCCCTAAAACGTGGTGCATTATTCCAAGATAAATCCAATAGAGTCAATGGTGAATTACAATACAACAATACTTTCCAAGGTGTAAGCTACGTCATAGGAGCACAATACCAACTTGATCAAGCAAACTCTAATGGTACATACTTACTAGACAATAATGGTGCAGGTGTAGATATCGCCCAGGTAGGAGGTTATTTACAACTAGAACGTACATTCGGAACCAAATTTAAAGCAGTATTAGGTGCAAGAGCTGATAATCATGATTTGTATGGTTTTAATTTCATACCTAAAGGCGCACTCGTCTATTTACTCGAAAACGGATCTGTCAGACTTACTTATGGTAAGGGAATCGCAGCGCCTACCATCCTCAATCTAGAAGGTAATTTATTTGGCGGTTTAGTATTGGGTAATGGAAGTGGATTTACTATAAGAGATGTGGACAAAACAAGCGGTGCTATCACAGAATCAACCATCAATCCACTAAAAGTAGAAACACTCCAAACATTCGAACTTGGGTATAAATCAGCCATTGGTACTAAGTTTTTTGTGGATGGAAATGCATATTATAATACATCAGAAAACTTCCTAAGTCCATTGATAAATATTGGTGCTAATACAAATACCAACATCACAAGAACGGTCTATAAAAGAGGAGATGCACTCATTTCTGATGTAATACCAGGGACTGCAGCAAATGGTGCTGCTACGGTATTGACCTATTTGAATTTCGGAAGGGTCAATACATATGGATTTGATTTGGGCCTAAATTATTATTTTTCAAATCAATTTAGTGCAGGCTTAAATTATTCATATTTTAACTTCGACCTAGATGAAACAGATCCCAACAATGATGGCGACAAAAATGGCATAGTCAATAAAATAGACCTCCCACTCAATACACCTACACACAAGATGAGTTTAGCACTCAATTATAGTGGAAAAAAACTATTTGGTTCTATACTTACTCGTTGGGTACAGAGTTATGATTTTATTTCTGGTATCAATGTTGCAGCTGCTTCCAATCCTGACATCTTCCAAAATCTAGCAGCGAATCCTGCACTTGGCTTGCCCGCAGAAAAATACACACTACAAGAAGGCAAACGTTATGGTAGATATTTTAATAATGGACCACTAGGTGGCTTTGTCAATGTTGATCTTTCATTGGGATACAGAATAACAGACAAAATTACAGTGGCTGGTCAGGTGACCAATGTTTTTGATTCAGAAAGCGTGAGAGAATTTATTGCGTCTCCATACATAGGACGCTTGTATCAAGCAGAAGTTAA
>JBGSOH010000634.1:0-2190 GCA_041739205.1 Saprospiraceae bacterium | reverse complement strand
CACCTACCATAGTCACTAAAACTACCAAAATACCTGGTACCATAAAAAACGGATAGTTTAAAAAAGGGTTAAACCAATTAAGCGTAGCGATTTCTATATTAGGATTTGATATCATTTTTTGTGGTTGTATCCAATCTAACCGAATATCAGAATTATAATCTGCAATAATTCTCCCCAGGTAAGAACTACCTACCGATGCTTTTGTACCATTAATTGCATTTACCGCAATAAAAATATTTCCTCTGTTTTCATTGACCAAATCCTTTTCGAAATTTTTGGGTATTTCTAGTACCAAGTCAGATTTGTCCTTTTGAAATTCTTCATAAGATTGATTGAAGGAACTACTATAATCGTTCAGTTTAAAATAACCAGAAGCGATGACTTTGTCGATTAGTTTTTGTGAATAACTAGAATGGTCATGATCAACTATGGAGATATTTATATTTTTTATCTCATAGTCAGCAGCCAAAGGCATAATCAATAGTTGAATAATGGGCATGGCAATAATCATACGTAAAATAAGGGAATTACGAAATATCTGGCGAAACTCTTTTTGAAGTAGGAATCTAAGTGTTCTCATTGTAATCTTGTTTTAAATTTTTTAACGCTAATAATTAATAAAAGCAAAGTCATACCTGCGAGTATGAATGTCTCTTTCCAAATGGCACTAAAACCAAGCCCTTTTATCATGATTGATTTCATGATGATGTAATACCATTTAGAAGGTACTACATTTGCGATTATCTGTAATGGTTGTGGCATATTTTCTAACGGAAACATAAACCCTGTAAACATCATTACTGGAAGCAACATACCCATAAGTGATATTAACATAGCAGCTTGCTGACTATTGGTAATGTTGGAAATAAGTAATCCTAAGGCTAATGCACAAAGTATAAGCAACGAACTTTCGAAATATAATAGCGCAATGCTTCCGTTTATAGGCATATCCATAAGTGTAGTACTTAATATCAGAATCACAGTTAGGTTTATCATTGAAAGAAAGAAGTATGGGACTGCTTTACTTATAATTACTAGAAAAGGGTTTACTGGTGAGACAAGTAGAACTTCCATCGTCCCTGTTTCTTTTTCCCTAACGATTGAGACGGATGTCATCAATACACATACTAACAATAAAACCAAAGCCATGACTCCCGGGACAAAATTGAACACTCCTTTGAGTTCAGGGTTGTAAATCATTCTTACATCTGTATTTATTTGTAATGGCAAAGGCTTTCCTTGCAACAATTCACGCTGATAATCCATGATTATATTGCTTGCATAATTTGTCAGTGTACTTGCAGTATTAAGGTCAGAAGCATCGGCAATAATTTGTACTTGAGCTTTATTAGCATGTTGTAAATTATTATTAAAATTTGATGGAAAAATGATGGCCAGTTTTACTTTGCCAGTTTTAAAAGCATCTTCAATTTCATGATGACTTAGGTTTTGTTTAAGTATTTGAAAACTTTTGCTATACTCTAGCTTATCTATTATGCGGTGAGAAGCTATATCATTTGCGTAATCGCAAATCACAATATCAGCATTTTTTATCTCGTTGGTCAGTGCAAATCCGAATAAGATAATCTGTGCTATCGGCATTCCAAATAACAATAATAATGTTTTTGAGTCTCGAAATACATGATAAAATTCCTTTTTTACGAATATTAAAAACTGCTTCATATTTTAATCTGCTTTACGTTTTGCGCCTCTCGCCAATTCAAAGAATACTTCATCCATGGTATCGGCAGAAAATTGTTGTTTGAGTTTAGTAGGTGTATCTAATGCTTTAATAATGCCATCTACCATCATAGTGACTCGATTACAATATTCTGCTTCATCCATGTAATGTGTAGTGACAAAAATGGTAATACCACGATCGGCTGCATTATAAATTAAATCCCAAAATTGCCTTCGGGTGACTGGGTCTACACCACCTGTAGGTTCGTCTAAGAATACGATCTGTGGCTCATGAAGAATGGCTACAGAAAATGATAATTTTTGTTTCCATCCTAAAGGTAATGAACCAACTAATTTATTCGCATCATCTCTCATGCCTAATGTTTCAATAAGTGATTCGCTTTTTTCTTTCAATTGCTTATTGGTCAGTCCATAAATACCACCAAAAAAATGAATGTTTTCTAAAACTGTTAAATCTTCATACAGAGAAAATTTTTGACTCATATAGCC
>JBGSOH010000632.1:0-10473 GCA_041739205.1 Saprospiraceae bacterium | reverse complement strand
GAGCATGACAATGCGAGAAGTGAAGGCACCTGACAAGGGTGGGATAGCCGGCTCGAGGCAAATAGGTAATAAAAGTGGAGTGTATTGATTTACAACTAATAATTAATAAAATACAAAAAAGTAGAATTTGTTATACACACCTTAAGAATCACTTGTCGCTTTTTGCTAAAATTCATTACCTTTGAGCCAATAAATCGAAAGACATTTGGAACGCATTTTAAAATATTTTCCTGAGCTGACTGACATTCAGATCAAACAGTTCGAAGCGCTTGGACCACTTTATGAAGAATGGAATAGCAAAATCAACGTTATCTCTCGGAAAGATATAGATAACCTCTACCTCCATCATGTGCTTCATTCATTGGCCATTGCTAAATTCATCCAATTCAAACCCGGTACAAAAATCATAGATCTCGGAACAGGTGGTGGATTCCCAGGTATTCCACTCGCAATCATGTTTCCTGAGTGTGAGTTTACATTAGTAGATAGCATAAATAAAAAAATAACGGTAGTGAATGCCGTAGCCGAAGCATTGGAATTACAAAACGTAACCACCAAAACTGGACGTGTAGAAGAGTTAAAAACCAAATGCGATTTTGTCGTCACAAGAGCCGTTGCAAAAATAGATAAGTTGCTCCCATGGAGTCGCAAAGTCATCAAAGACAACCACTTAAATCTCTATCCAAATGGATTGATTGCTCTAAAAGGCGACCTTACGGAAGAATTAAAATTGATTCCAAAATTTGAATACAAAGAAAAAGAACATATTCTAAAGTACTTTAACGATCCTTACTTTGAAGAAAAATATGTGCTTTATGTGCAGGGGTAAATAAAATGAAAATCTTAAGTACCGATTAACAAGTTAATATTCCAAATATAATACTGAATTATCCCTATTACCTTCTAGTATGTATTTATGTAATTTGTCACCATACTGCAGTGTAAGTCTAGATTTATATGGATTATCCCGTCCTTGAGTGGTAAAGGTTAGATTAAATGATCCACTTTTTTGTTCAGTATTAAAATCTGCTACGAGTGGAAGAGATACATCCCAATCCAAATCCCCTTCGATATTTTCAATATCAACAACGTTTATGGGCATTAAATCATAACTAAAGTACATATTTTTTTCAGTTTTACCACTTTCATTAGGGTATGATGATCCACCTCCTGATCTTATCTCTGGGTGATTTATTGAATATACTTCATTAACAATAAGTTTGATATTATTATGGACGCTTATACTCCCCTTGACTCCAGTGTAAGAAAGTAATAAACTATCCTTCATAATACTCAATGTGTCCATCAATGTCAATTCCTTGAAGTCCAAAGAAATAAAATATTCTTTACCCTTATAATTCTGTTGTTGATCAAGAAGATACCTTTCTACATTTACTGAATATTGATCATGATGGATCACTTTTAATAAGTAATAGGGCGAACGGTAGTCACTTTTTTCACGGCTCCCTTTTAAAATATCACCCGTCTCAAGGTTAAAAATATTTGATCTTTGTTTCAATTCACTTTGTTTAGAATATACTATAGAACGTTCTCGTTCTCGATTCCTATTTTGAGTTGTTACATATTGATATGGAATAAGATAAATTGAAATAAAGGCAACAATCCACCAAATGTGATATCTTCGATTCTGTCCATAATTCTCATCTTCTACCACTAATGTCTGTGATATATTATCATGCCAATCACCTTTCCCAAGATATGATAATGAATCAAAGGGAATAAATCTACTGAATGAACGTCCCAAAACATATCCAAAATCAGGTTTTTCAAACTTATACATATCAACAACTCTTGTACCCGTAAGACATTTTATCGGTGTCGAACCAAAAAAACCTTCAGTTATCAAATAGTATAAAAATAAACTTGTTGCAACCATTATTGTGAGCGCCCATTTTGAACTATACATTGATCGCACCATGTCAGGGTTTATCATTTGAATTGTCAAAACAAAAAGTGCCGTTACTATTGGAGTAGTAAAAATAAATGCCATTACTTTATCAAAAACAAAGTGTACAAACCGCTTATTCAAACTAGCTTTAACAGGTGTAAAAACTAAAGAACCATCACTCTTCATGTTCTCCTCAAATCGAAGTTTTTGATCGCCTAACAACCATTTAGTGATTAAAAATGATATGACTAAAACCATTATAGAAAATATTAAAGTAATCGCAAAATCAAAATCTGTCAGCGATGTTACTTTAAATTTTGCAGGTGTATAAAGTTTAGATTGTGTATTCTGATAGTAAGAAAATGGTAGTAATAGCAAAATTGTCAACTTATACAAGAATGTGGTAAAAAACCCAAACTTGAGCAATCTACTATCTTTTTTGTCTGTCTTCTGGTACAATATTCCACCTACAATCAGCATGATAAAAAACAAACATGAAACTGGACTAAATGGGTATCTTGTAAGGGAACTATGCCATCCAAATGGAAAATAAGTACTTATATAATCCTGGATATACACTACCTGAAAGTGATGTAGAAATGATAGTTTACTACTAAATGACATTATGATGTGCGCCGACAAGCTTACACTACCAAGCCAAATGGAAATTTGTCCTATATTGGGATATATTCTAGTCTTGATATATTGCATCATTGGTTTATATATTGGATAGCTGTTTAAAAGATGATCTCAAATAATTTCCCAAATATACACCGAAATGTAAACTGTTTGTAAAAGTTCTAAACAAAAAGCCATAATAAGTTAAATATTTGTGAATGTTAAAACTAAAATTAAAAACAAAAGTTACTCATTTCTCCAATGCACCTAAAAAATCAAAATCAACAGCTCACAGTACTTATATAGTAGCTGTGCGCTTACTATTTTATTTTGACAACCTAAATTTAAAAAAGAGAATGAATTTCCCCGCAAAGTATTTTATGCTATTAGTAATTAGCACCCTTTCATTAAGTATTTCCGCTCAGTATGATTGTAATTGTGGTAATGTAACTGTTACCAACCTAACCAAAAATCCTTCGGGACCTGGATGTTCAGTATCGGCACAAGGCGTTATCACTGCTACACAGAGTACATGTGTCAATAATAGTTGGTCATGGAACACAACACCTACAGGTAGTTCAGGTGGTATTTATGTTGGCTTCTCACAGAATGGCACTGTTCCTTTTTCACAGCCGTATTCATTGGGATTTTATATTGGCCAAACATGTGAGAGTCTAGGTAGTGCCTTTATTAACTTTTATCCACCGAATGGCGGCTCTTGTGAACCTGTACCACTTCCAGTAGTCTATACTGAAATATACCAAGATAAAAATGAACTAGTTTGGATCACCAATTCGGAAATTAATAACAGCCATTTTGTCATTGAAGGATCAGTAGATGGTACTAGGTGGAACGTAGTAAGTAGTGTAGACAGCAAATTTTCAAACAGCAGAACTGACACCAAGTATGCTACCATTATCAAAGATAAATATATTCAATATTTACGCATTGTGCAAGTTGACTTGGATGGTAAAATTGATATTTCTGATATTATCAAATGGAGACAGACGGACATAGTTTCTAACAGTTTAAAACAAATCACAATTTCAAGTGGTGATGAAGTACGTTTACCAGATTTTACTTTGCCTGAGAATGCCAAAGTTAACATCATAGATTTCTCTGGACGTACTATTTACAGTGGCAATCAAATAATAGATGTGCCCTTAAATTTAAATACAGGACAATATTTTGTAGGATACTTTGATCAACAATCAGGATTTACTTTATTGGCCAAACTAGTTGTGATATAATATGTAAAAGCTATACTTTAAGATAAAATATCCACTAAAAGATATTATTTTTCTACTTATCAAAGGTAATTACTTGTAGATTATCTATCCACAATTCTTTATCTCCACCTGCGTGCCAAAACAAAATATCTACTCGGGTAAATTGTTTTGGCACCTTTGCATCTATATAAATGTCTTTGGTTTCACCACCATTAATAAATGGATGTATCCTGATCATATTCCCTTGAATATCTGTATCTCCATTATAAAATTTACAAATAAACTGAGTTTGCTTCCATGTTTCCCACTCTTTATCTGTACAATGAAAAGTAGCTCTTACCCTCATCCATTTTTTAAACTGACCCTCTGAAAGTAGAGTAAAAGTAGGCGAATAATCAGTATCTTTATTCATTCTAATCATCTTATTCCCTTCCTTTTCTGTCCACGAGACGGTGGTATCTCTTTCGAAATCATTGAAATATAAAACGGTAGAATCTTGTACAAGACCACGATAGACATGTTTATTCTCTAACAACTTTTTGTCATTATCATCAGCCGTCCATCTTCCTACCTTCGCCCAATAATAAGCTCTCGAAAGATTTAAAGCTTGAACTTGACCGCCATGCGCATGATAAACCCACCATACATTGATATAAGCTAACAACAACATTCCTGGAAACAACACATATTGATACAGCTTTTTACGATTGGCTTCTTCTACCAATGCTGCAAATGGGAACGCGAGTATTGGATAATATTGGACCATGGCTCGACCTCCATAATCCCAAACATCCCAAGCCGTTACAACATAATAACTCAATAAAAAGAAAAATATTACCGGAATAGTATTGACTCTCTTTTTATAAAAAATCCAAAGCCCTATAAATGGAAGAATCATCATAGGTGCAAATCGTAACCAACCACTTTTATAAGAAAATGTGTAATCATATATATGTGGACGAAGCCAACTGAAACCTTGTTCGCCATAACTATAAACCAACCATTCTCCTGTGACATATTTCCAATAAATAGGTTGGATCATGGCAACAGCCAAAAAACAAATGATTGCAAGTGCATATTTATTAAAATGAGATACTATGGTTTTTAACCTAGTATTTATATCGGCAATCGAACTCATGCCCCATAACACAGGCAACAATAAAGACATCAATTCCGTAGGTCTTATTAATGTTGCCAACCCAACCAATAATCCTATATAAACCGCATACTTGATGGCGAATGTTTCATAAAACCGTATTGAATACCAAATCAAAATGGCATATACCGTAAATAGCGTACTGTGTGCCATTGCTTGATCGACGGCTGCATAATTGATGTAGTTAGTACCAATTGCGTACACTATTAAAATTATTGCAACAGTTTTATCTTCATAATATCGCAACAATATCTTTCTTAAAAAATACATACCCAAAAGCGCGACCAAAAACAATCCAAAACCGATAGAAAACTGATAAGGATATGAAAATCCATCAGCTGGATAAATCGAAGAATTAGACGCCCAAAGATGACCTATAGCAAAAAAAGGAAGACTTACTACAGCCAATCCTGATGCATATTTCA
Source organism: Saprospiraceae bacterium (assembly GCA_041739205.1). GTDB lineage: Bacteria > Bacteroidota > Bacteroidia > Chitinophagales > Saprospiraceae > OLB9. The sequence continues at coordinate 5,136 of JBGSOH010000632.1, read as the reverse complement.
TGACATAATTACCAGATTTTTCATGAATATAAGCTTGCTGAAACTCAGATGAAAATTGATATTTCTGAATCAACGAATCCTTAAATCCACACTTCTTTAGGTCTTTGTAGATAAAAACAGCAGGAAGATACATATAATAACCAGCCGCATCCCATGACAATGTAGACTCTCCACCTGCTTTCTCCCACCTCGGGTAAAATTTAAAAGCAATAAAAGTCATGCTTACAAAACATAGAATCAATGATATTCTTGAGATTGAGTTCATTATGAGATGTTGGTTATTATAAAATTTACAGTTTAGAATATATGAAATGATCCATTAAAAGGACAGTCAATACACAAATAATTTACAGAAGCCATAAACTCTTGTATACGCAAATGTAATTAAACTTTACAGTTAATATGAAAATTCGCACATAATAAAAATGACTATAAAATAGAAATTAAGTCGCATTAACGACTTAAAATGAATTCTCGATTGCAGTGAAGACAAAAAGAATTTACATTTGTAATCAAAGAAACATAATATGACTAATTGCAAACTTATTCTAACGTTTATTTGCTGCTACCTATGTAGTCTACATACCATTTTTGCTCAATCAACTTTTCAAATAGCACTCAATAAAACGGACGAAACCATAATCAGTGATATTGTCCTTTCTGAAGACAATACTTTTCTAATATTGACGCTAAGTTATAATGAAATCGAAATTATAAAAATGGACGAAAATGCGACAATCTTATCAAGTTTTCAGTTTTCTAAACCAAACGCTCGCTTCACACCTGAACCAAAAATTTTCAAGAAAAAGAATGGAGATGTATCTCTATTAGTCCCAGAAAATTCAGGTGGCGTGACTTCCAAAATCGCATTTTATGCTTTGGATAGCAATTTGAAAATCATCAATTCACAAGTCCTGCCTAATGCATATCCATTTTATGATTGGAAACATATTCAGGAATTTGAAGATGGCAGCATGATGTTATGGGTTTCTAATTCAAAAAACGCCAGACTAACTATCCAAGGAATAAAAATGGACAATAGCTACAACACCATTTGGAATAAAGAGTACAAATTTGACAATGGGGACGACCTTGTGCTGAGAAGTAGTGTAAATATAAATTCAGAAGCTTATGTCTTGGTCAGAAGATTTGATAGCACTACAGGTAGTAGAAACTATAATTGTGTGATAAAACTCGATCATAATGGCAATGTTGTAGAAACTAAAGCATTAAATTTTGATCCCAACCATATTGATAAAGATAGCCGACAGAATATTATCGCAATTGGTACAACTAATGCAAACCAATTAATATGTGCAAAATTCGATAAGGATTTAAACATCATCTGGGCAAAAGAAATTGGATTTGCAAAAGTTCCATATCTTGGAGTAGAAAAAAATGCACTCCAGGCAATTGAAAAAGGATTTGTCATTGATGAATTTGACAATATTTATGTCACAATCATGGAAGAAAGTAAGGACGAATTTGATGGTACCAAATTATTAAAATTGACACCAAATGGCGAAGTCTCTTACAGTAATTTATTATTGGACGGAAGTCATAGTCGCGTGGATAAAGTTCTTATGATGAACCAAAACATTCTTATGAAAATAAGTACTGCCCAAGGTACTATCATTACAAAATTAACAAATCAACTGGCTTCAACTGAATGTAGTAGCATGCCTTTTTGTCCAGAAATTCTAGATTTTATTGTGATTAAAAGCGATGATTTTGAAGCTCTTTCTACTGGTGGTCCATTATTACAAAACGGTAATCCATTGATCCAAGCTAACACCCAAGTCTCATTTTCAAATTATTGTCAATCCCTAGACCAACCCTATGCAGATTTTGATATTATTCAAGAAAAATGGTGTATCGGCGAATCTGTCAAAATAAACTTAGAAACATTATACCCAAGAGGAAGGTCGATTTGGCAACTTATACACGATGAGGATACAACATTACAAAAGACTAAACAACCTGAGCCCTTTTTTCTTCTCCATGCAGGAAAATATAAAATCATACATACATTAATATTCGCAGGTTGTATGTATCAAGATTCTCTTCTATTCGAAGTTTCCGCACCAGGCGCTACTATTCTAGATCGCAAATTATATTTATGCCCTAACGATTCACTAGTTATAAACTTGGCTTCTTTGAATCTTACTGATATAGTATGGTTTGATGGCGATATCTCCGCTGTCAAAACTTTCTATAATCCAGGTAATGTTTCTCTGAAATATGTCGACCAAAATGGCTGTCCTAATGAAGATAAAATAAATATTGCTAGAAAAAATCAACCTGAGATTGACTTAGGTGATGACGTAACCATTTGTAGCGACTCAGTATATAATATTTCTTTGGTTATACCTAATGATGTCAGTGTGAGATGGAACAATATGAATACAAATACATCAATAATTATAAACGAAGAAGGAAATTATAGCGCTACAGTGACCAATGTTTGTGGGGAAGCTACAGATGATATAAATGTAGATGTAATCGATTGTAAAACGGTTTTTTTTTATCCTAATGTGTTTTCGCCAAATGGTGATGGAATCAATGATTATTTTGAGATAATAGCATTAAACGCTACAGATATGTCTCTAAAAATTTATGATAGATGGGGAAATTTGATATTTCATAATGTCAATCAACCAATATCATGGGATGGAAAATTTAATAATCAAAATGTCCAAGTAGGAATATATATGTTTGTAGTTTCTTACAATAAATTCCTATCTGGAAAAAATGAAATCATATCAGGTAATGTGACATTACTGAGATAACTAGATCATCAATAATCATTTCAAAATTTCGCTACTTTCCTCTCACGATATCACCGATCGTCAAAGTATCAGCAAACAATAAAATTTTTAGATTTGCATTTCTATGTAGATTTACTATCGCTTCATCGAGTATAGCTGATATCGCTTCAGCCTTAGTGACGTTTATTATTTTAGTCATATTGCCAGCGATTTCTTTTTCTTTATCTGTAAGGTTGACCTCTTCACTTTTTGTAAACATCCAAAAAACAAACTGATTAAAAAAATGAAGTCCATACTCTAGAAAATTCTTTTGATCATTTTTTGTCATACCATCTACAGCACTAATCCATTTATTAATTTCTAAAGGATCTGATTTGTAAGCTATCCTCAACCATGAGATCAGTAAATCTGAAAAATCAGGTGCTTCATCAGTAGCTATGCTCATGGCCAGATTGATATTACCATCGGCGAGATTAGCTATTTGTTCAGCTTTACTGATAGGTAATTCTAGTTTTTCTGTTATATATTGACTGATTTCCTTGTTTTCAAATTTTGGGACTTTGACCAGCTGACATCTACTTAAAATGGTTTTAAGAACGAGATTTTGATTTTCAGCGACCAAGATTATGAATGTATTGTCGGTAGGTTCTTCTATAAGTTTGAGCAATCTATTCCCTTCTTTGTCTAGATATTCAGGCAACCACATGATAAGCACCTTATAATCAGACTCATATGACATCATATTTAACTTATGGATGATATCATTACATTCTTTGACATTTATATTTGGTTGGCTATCAGAATCCATTTGTTGCATCCACTCGTTCAATCCCATAAAAGGATTTTGAGATAAAATTTCCCGCCATTCAGGCAAATAATCGTCACTCGTTGTGATTTCTCTCTTTTTTTCACCCTGCTTTACGACAGGAAAAGAAAAATGAATATCAGGATGTATAAATTTGTTTGTCTTTAGGCATTGTCCACATTGACCACAGCTATCAGTTTTCGTTTTTTGTTCACACATAAGGTAAGTGGCAAATGCAAGCGCCAAGGCTATTCCTCCATACCCTTCTCTAGCAAGAAATATTTGAGCATGAGGTATTCTGTCCTTTTGCACCTGTTGTATAAGTTGCCTTTTGACTTCATTTTTGCCCAGAATCTGTGAAAACTGCATTTTCTTTTCTTATGATTATAAAAATCCCCGAAGGTAAACACTTGATCTAATCTCAGCACAAATGTACGTATAAAGCTTATTTTATATTCACTAGACACAACAAAACTTTATTCATTATTGTTAACCGTCTCTAAATTAAAACACTTGATGAGAGTAGCCGTTTACAGAAAAGCACATTTTAATGCTGCACACAGACTAAATAATCCTAATTGGTCAGCCGAAAAAAACAAAGAAGTTTTTGGTTTATGTAATAACACAAATTATCATGGACATAACTATGAATTGGAAGTCAAGCTTATTGGTGAGGTAAATCCAGAAACTGGTTATGTTTATGATATGAAAGATCTCGCTGACATTATTAAAAGTGAAATAGAAGATCGTTTTGACCATAAAAACCTAAATCTTGATACTGTAGAGTTTTCCAATATGATCCCTTCTGCGGAGAATATAGCATATGTAATATATAATATCTTGAGAGACAAAATAGAGACAAAATACGATATCTGTATAAAGTTATGGGAGACACCTAGAAATTATGTAGAGTATCCTGCATAGTAATGGTGTCATTTAATAAAAAAAGACCTTGCGTTATTTACTCAAGGTCTTTTTTTATTTGCTATATCTACAGATAAAAAAATCAATACTATACTCCGCTATGAATCTTATTGAGTTTTACAGATTTGATTACTTTATTTTTGTCGTTGATCAACTTCACGATGTACATACCTGTCTTAAGTTCAGATATTTCATGTTGTGCATTCGGATAGTGGAAATAAGATTTCACTTCTTTGCCAAACATATTGTACACAACAATCTTTTTTACACCTACTATATTTGAGATTTGGAAATAATCAGTTGCAGGATTTGGGTAAACTTTTAAATTATTAAAATTATTTAAATCCTTGGTAGAAGAAACGCCTTCAGTCACATTGATATTTATTTGAGTGGAAAAAACTTCTTGTGTAAAATTCTTATCCGAATAATATCTAACAATCACAATAGAAGTACCATAAACCCCATTTGGTTTGAAATGAAAAATTAAAGTGCTACCGCTAGCAGTCATCCAATTGGGTTTATTCGGTGGGCACCTTTCAGTATTTGAATTATAACAAAGATTCAGATCACAAACAAAAAACTCCCATTCAGAATGAAAACTTGGTGCTTTCTCTAGCTTCCAATAAACTGTGGATGAGT
>JBGSOH010000628.1:0-3023 GCA_041739205.1 Saprospiraceae bacterium | reverse complement strand
TTGATATGTCAGATGTAAATCCCAATGTTGACACTTCAATCGTACATGTTTGAATAGATATGGTAGGTATTTTGACAAACATGTTCAAATTTATGTATTTGTTTAATTTATACAGTTTAGATGTATACAAATTGATTTCATTGATGTGGTCAAAGTGATTTTTTTCTTTATAAGCTGTGATAAATGTATCAACAACTTGCATAGAACGTGATACTTCTCCTGTTAATGGATGTGCTTTAATAACTAATACTTTACTCATTTTATAAAAACCTCTTTCATATTTTAAATAATTACAAGAACTATCTTACCAAAAGTAAGTATTGAAAACAAGATTAAATCTAAAAAAATAAATTATTTTACTGAGCTATCTAAAAAAATGTAATAGTTTTCATTCGCTTTATACAGCTAATCGTTAAAAACAGGTGCTTTTTTTCTAGAAATCAGGTGAAAAATATGTTGTTTTTCTCTTGCAATGTGACAGTGCGTCATATATAATGACAAAGTGTCATATGACGGAGTGTCACTTATGGAGAAAGCATGGTACTCTAGTCATTTCCAATCTTTAAATAGAAACTTATAGATTGAATAACTTAAAAGATTAACAATGAAAGGAGAACGTAAGATGCCAACTCAAACATTTTTTAACTTACCCATTGATAAGCAAAAGCGATTACTAGATGCAGCGTCAACAGAATTTTCTAGAGTTCCATTAACAGAAGCATCAATTAACAATATTATTAAGCTAGCAGAGATTTCGAGAGGCAGCTTTTATCAATATTTTAAAGATAAAGAAGATTTGTATTATTATTTTTTTGCGACTTTAAAACAAGACAGTAAAAAAATGTTGGAAGACTGTTTAAAAGAAGCTAATGGTGACTTGTTTTTAGGATACCAAAATTACTTTCCTAAGATGCTAACGATGATTACTGAAGACAAACAAGCGTCATTTTTTAAACATATGTTTTTGCATATGGACTATCGGACAAGTCGCGAAGTTACGCCTGAAGCTATGAAGAAAAGAGAGTGCGAACACAAAAAAGATCGTCATCATAATCATTTTGCTGATTTTGTTAATGCGGATTTACTGAAAATTGATTCAGATGAAGATTTTCATTCACTGTTTAAAGTGATGATGACCTTTTTATTTCAAACAATTGGCGATGCTTTTGCAAAAGAATTACCAAGGGATGAAGTAATTGCTAGTTTTAATAAAAAATTGTTTTGGTTACGTGATGGTGTCTACGTAAAAAGCGAGGGAGAGAAGTAGAAATTTAAATGAATAATGAAGATGAACAAGAAAGAAAGGAATGAAAAGAATGTTAAAATTAGCCAAACGAATGTCTTTCTGGGCAGTAGCTGGGGCCGTTGTATTTATGATTATTCAAGTGGTTAGTGATTTATACTTACCAACCTTAACGGCAGATATTATTAATAATGGAGTTGCTAAAGGAGATACAGATTATATTTGGTCTGTTGGTTTTAAAATGCTTGGTTTCTCATTAATTAGTATTGCTGCCGCAACTGGAAATGTATTTTTAGCTGCCAGACAATCACAAAAATTAGGGAAAACATTACGAAGCGAAATTTATACTAAAGTAACAAATTTTTCAAATGATGAAATTGACGAAATTGGAACAGCTTCTTTAATTACTCGGACAACCAATGATGTCATTCAAATCCAAAATGTAGTCATGATGTTTTTACGCATGATGATTATGGCACCAATTATGTTAATAGGAGCTAGTTTTTTAGCTTACAGTAAAGATGGTCAATTAACACAAATTTTCTTATATGTTTTACCAATCTTAGCTATTTTTATTGGTGTGGTAATGTTCTTTGCTGTACCACTGTTTAAAGCAATTCAAAAGAAAACCGATAAACTAAACTTGGTTTTCCGTGAAGGTTTAACAGGTATTCGAGTGATTCGTGCGTTTAATCGCAGTAAATCTGAAACTGAGCGCTTTGCAGAAGCCAATAAAGATTTTATGGATACATCAATTAAAGTAAATACAATTATGAGTCTGATGTTACCAGTTATGACCTTTATCATGAGTGGTACTAATATTGCCATCATTTGGTTTGGTGGTCAATATATTGGAAATGGGACCTTAGAGGTTGGTAATTTACTTGCCTTTATGACCTACGCAATGCAAATTTTAATGAGCTTTATGATGTTGTCAATGGTATTTATCTTTATTCCAAGAGGACAAGCTTCAGCAGTACGGATTAATGAAGTCTTAAATATGGATAGTAAAATTAAAGATCCTGAAAATCCAGCTAAATTACCAGCTGAAAAACAAGGTACATTAGACTTTAATCATGTTGATTTCAGATATACAGGTGCTGAAAATCTAGCTTTGAAAGATATTGATTTTCATGGCAAGAACGGACAAACTATTGCCATTATTGGTGGAACTGGATCAGGAAAATCAACATTGTCTAATTTACTAGGTCGTTTCTATGATGTTGAAAATGGATCCATTGAGATTAATGGCGTCGATATTCGTCAAATGAAACAACAGGACTTAAGAGATGCTGTCGGATATGTACCTCAAAAAGCGATGCTTTTCACTGGAACAATTCGTGAAAACTTAAAATACGGAAACCCAGATGCTACTGATGAAGAACTATGGCATGCATTAGAAATTGCGCAATCGAAAAATTTTGTTGCTGCGATGCCTGAAGGTTTAGATTCATATGTAGAACAGGGTGGAGGCAACTTTTCTGGCGGACAAAAACAGCGTCTCTGTATTGCTAGAGCATTAGTCAAAAAAGCAGATATTTATGTCTTTGATGATTCATTCTCAGCGTTAGATTTCAAGACTGATGCTGCTTTAAGAAAAGCATTAAAACCAGAAACTAGAGAATCTGTGGTTGTTTTAGTTGCACAACGAATTAGTACTGTAATTGATGCGGACATTATTTTAGTATTAGATGAGGGCCAATTAGTTGGACAAGGAACTCATGAAGATTTAAAAGCTACAAATGAAACCTATCAAGAGATTATTAATTCTCAATTGAGA
>JBGSOH010000610.1:0-6659 GCA_041739205.1 Saprospiraceae bacterium | reverse complement strand
AGCTATCCAAACGCCTAACGCAGGCATATCATAATAGACATTGGACAAAATAGCACCTATTAAAATCATCAACACTACCAACAATCTGCTAAAAATTAGTTTTGTACCTTCCTTAGGATCCGCCGTGATTCTTTGGTACTTGTCTTGCTGGAAAGATGCGAAATAGGCTACAATCAATAATGCTACTATTGCTGCGACATATGCATGCAGTACATCAAAAGGAGATACACCGTCGATCCACATCATCGTGGTTGTAGTGTCTCCCACAATACTTCCTGCACCACCTGCATTACTTGCAGCTACCATGGCTGCTATATATCCTGGATGGACTTTGTGATTAAATACCACCAAAGCTATTGTACCACCTATCATTGCAGCAGCAATATTGTCCAAAAATGATGATATCACAAAAATAAAAACTAGGAGCAAAGCAGGTCCTTTCCAATCATCAGGTAGAAATTTGGGTAAATAATCTGGTACTCCAGAGTCTTCAAATATTTTTGCCAGGATACCAAAACCAAGCAACAAACCGAATAGATTGATCAAAATGGACCATTCTCCTTGTCTTTGGTGTTTATCTGAAAGTTGTTCTATTAGACTATTTTGACCAAGGAAATGTTCTTGAAAATGATAACCTGTATCAAAAAATAATTTATAGCCAACAATTGCCAACATGCCTGTCAGTGCTACTTCAAATGTACGATTGTGGAAAACTGCAACGCCTATCAAGGTCAGTGCAAATAGAATGAACTCAATTCTAATGCCGGCAACACTAATAGGTTGATTTTCAGTACTAGCTAATAGTAATAATGGAAATAATAATAATAGAACAAAAAATGAAAACGATTTATTTACGAATTTCATGTTAATAAATTTAGTAAAAATTATTGTTTAAAATGTAAGCCTATGGTAGATTGTGCTTTATCATCAATATATCATTTATTAAGTGGATTTGGTAAAAAAAACCAATGATTCGCTATTGAAATGATCATATTTTCAAAGATTCTTAATAATAAAGCTATAAGAATTTTATAACAAGTACATGTACAGTATTTGTTAGCTTGTAATTGTTTTGTCTTTAAAGATTACAAAACGCTACAAATTTTATTTTACCAAAAGGTGTGGAAAGGGAAAATTAGTTTTTTTAATGCTGATTGGATAGCAGTTGAAATGACCAATAGATCATTTGATGTACTTTTTTTTACAATCGATGGTATTATATTAATGATTATAAAACCTGAAAAGGCCTTAATGGTTTTCTGTTCTTTGAGAGATAGTTCTATATTTTGTAGTGAAGAAGTTAGTTCATTTTTGGTACAACCTTGGAGTTTTACTTGATCTCCAGTGGTGATTTCTTTTTGACTAGGGAATGTAGGAACACTAATTTCTATTTTTGGAGCAGCTATTAATGCGACTATCAAAAGGTTGCAAGCTAAAAATATGGAAATATGTCTTCTAAAATCTATCACATAACAAAGGTAGTTGATAGTTTTTGTATTTGACTATATTTATTGAAAAAATTATCATGGCAATTGATTTTATGGTTGTAGTTTCTAGAGTTTTGAGACTTTTATATTTGATTTCATAAAAAAAGCCCTTTCGAAATTAGTGATCTACTATTTAACTAATTTCAAAAGGGCTAACTGTTTTATTAAAATTCTCTACTTGCTTTTGACCTTAATAGAACAACCAATTGCTTTTGTAACAGCTGGAACAGGTTCTTTACCCTTATCCAAAGCTGCGATTGCGTTTTCAAGATATTTCTCTTCGACTTGGGAAGCATCCTCTGCATTATCGTCGATAGCACCTATGTATTTTACGATATGATTTCTGTCTAACAAAAATACATGTGGCGTTTTGGTCGCACCATACGAAGGATATACTGTCTGACTTTCATCAAATAAATACGGGAAATCAAAACCCTTATCTTTTGCACGAACCTTCATTTTTTCGTAGCTGTCATCTGGTTTAACTTCTGGATCGTTAGGATTGATAGCAATTACTTGGTATCCTTTTTTGCTATACTTCTTAGATAATTCAACGATTCTATCTTCGTACATCACTGCAAACGGACAAGAATTGCAAGTGAAAACGACTATAAAACCTTTTGCATCTTTAAAGCTAGCTAAAGAATAATTTTTACCATCTACAGATTTAAGATCAAAATCAGAAGCTTTATCACCTGGCTGAAACCCTGAATTGGGTACTCTTACATCACCGTTTGTCAAAATCGAAATGGTGAATAAAATTTGAAATAACACATTCATATACAATTATTTATATTTACTAAATGAAAAAATAAAATCTTCTAATTCTTCTAAATTGGCAAATTCTCGTTCTGCAAATAACTTCTTATCCCCTTGTATTAGATAAGTGGCAGGTATCGATCCAGACCAAGATGCATCTACTTTTGGGAGCCAAGTGTCGTATTTCTTATCATTCATTATAACAACTTCAGAAGCTATCTTGTTTTTTGTGATAAACGGAAGCAAGTGAGACTTTATTTGTCGTTTAAAATCTAAACTTACCAACACAACTTTAAACTTTTGTTCTTTATATTTTTTATTAAAAGCTTCGAAGTAAGGAAGTTCTTTTACACAAGGCGCGCACCAAGTAGCCCAAAAATTAATCACATAAGTGGTGTCATTATTTTTGAATATGGAAGAAGATAAAGTATCGTATGTATCAAATTCTCGAAGAACTTGTGTTTGGACCTTTGATGCAAACAATATAAAAACCAAACTTATTATCGCTGTGAATACTTTCATAAAATAGAAACAGAGACCATATTTCATTGTTTTCAAACGTGGATTGATATTTGGTTATAGTTTTGTTAAAATTGGGTTAAAAGGAAGAAGTACATTTTTTTTAAAGAAATATGGTAAGACTTTTTCTCACTGTCACAAAAATTCTATCTTTGCCGTTGATATGGATCAAGGAAAAATCATAGTCTCGTCCGAAAGGTTTCAGCTTACGCTTCTGAGGTTAGCTCATCAGATACTTGAAAATCATCTGAAGCCCGAAGATTTGTGCATTATAGGCATCCAAGAGCGAGGCGTCCCACTAGCTGCCCGACTAAAGGATAATCTTATCGAAATGCTGGGAGGACAGCCATTTAAATATGGAGCCTTGGACATTACCTTTTACAGAGATGATTTCCGAAGGAGAGATATTCCCATCAAAGCAGCTGCAACTGAGATTGACTTTTTGGTAGAAAATAAAAATGTTTTGTTGGTAGATGATGTGCTTTATACTGGAAGGACCGTGCATGCTGCTATGGCTGCTTTGCAAGATTTCGGTCGACCGCAAAAGATAGAAATGCTCTGTATGGTCGACAGACGATTTAATAGACATTTTCCTATCAAAGCAGATTATCTGGGCATGTCTGTAGATGCACTCGACGAAGCTTACGTAAAAGTAAACTGGAAAGATGTCGACGGCGACGATGAAGTTAGACTTTTTTCAGGTAAAATCATAAAATAAAGAACGATAAAAAATATGTCTTCATCTCAACTCAGTACCAAACATCTTCTCGGCATCAAATACATTACAAAAGAAGATATCGAACTGATTTTTAAGACTGCTGTTGAATTCAAAGACGTTATTAACCGACCTATTAAAAAAGTGCCTTCTCTTAGAGACGTTACGGTAGCAAATGTTTTTTTTGAAAACTCCACTCGCACTCGTATATCTTTTGAACTAGCAGAACGAAGGCTTTCTGCGGACGTAGTCAATTTTGCTGCATCATCATCTTCCGTTAGTAAAGGCGAAACATTACTAGATACTGTCAATAATATTTTGGCCATGAAAGTAGATATGGTCGTCATGCGTCATCCCGCTCCTGGTGCCCATCATTTTTTGGCTAAGCATATAGATGCAAATATCATAAATGCTGGCGACGGCACACACGAGCATCCTACCCAAGCATTACTAGATGCATTCTCTATCCAAGAAAAATTAGGTTCTGTAGAAGGAAAAAATATCGTTATAGTAGGTGATATTTTACATAGTAGGGTAGCGCTCAGTAATATTTTTTGTCTCAAAAAACTGGGAGCGAATGTAAAAGTGTGTGGACCATCTACATTGATTCCAAGACATATAGAAAGCCTAGGTGTTACTGTCGAACACGATGTCAAAAAAGCACTTGAATGGTGTGATGTAGCCAATGTACTCAGAATACAACTAGAACGTCAGGATATTAAATACATACCATCACTCAGAGAGTATGCTCAATATTTTGGCATTAATAAACAACTACTGAATGACATCAACAAAGACATTGTCATCATGCACCCTGGTCCTATCAATCGTGGTGTGGAGATCACAAGTGATGTAGCTGACTCTAAGCAGTCTATCATATTAGACCAAGTAGAAAATGGTGTCGCTATCAGGATGGCTGTCTTATATTTATTAGCGGGTAAAAAAGGGTAGAATGCTTTTTTGATTGGAAAATCCTATAAAAACATATAAGATAACATTCTATATACCGCTCAAGAATATTTGTTCGTAGGAATTAATAGAAGGTACTTCATTAAATCCTATAACATAATTTCGTCGCAATATAAAATAAAAAATGCCCGACATTTTGTCGGGCCTTTTTTATTTTAATCATTTACAATGATCATTATTTGATAATAACTACTGATTTCACCGCAAAGTTCTTATCATTTGAAATTCTCAAAACATAGTTTCCAGCTTGAATGTCAGAAACATTAATTTTTGAAGTTCCTAGTGTATTTAAAACTTGTGTTCTAAGTTCTTGACCATTTACATTGTACAAGGTTACTTTTACTTGACCCTTAAGTGCATCTGTATTAACTTCTACATTTAAGAAATCTTTTGCTGGGTTAGGGAATATTTTGATCACATCTCCACTTAATAAATCATAAGTTGAAGTTGCTTCGCTGAATGCATATTCACCAGTGTCAGATCTGAACTCCACATTGTAAGTACCTGCAACTGGTTCTATATTTTGACCTGGCATTACAGCGATACCAGTAGGGAAACCTGAACCTGCATCTGATTTTCCCCAGTTTAAAGTCCATGCTGCATCTACTCTGAATTTTATACCGCCGTCTGCAAGTGGATCGTAATCAATTAAAGTTACATTTGCAAGTCTCCAAAGATTAACATTGTCAGCATCTTTTGTCATAAATGCATCTCTACTTTCATCATCTCCTGGCCAATCGCCAAAAGGACCAGATTTTCCTACTAATGAAATCCTATCATATTCTACTATTGCCTCGAAGTTATAAGCTAATGTAGCACTATTAAATGTGATTTTATAATCTCCAGCTGGAATAGCAATATCTGGGCTAAATCCACCTTCTGCTGTACCAGCAGGGAAATCAGCGCCTCCCCAACTTAATTCAATGTTGTTTTCTGGTATAAATCTAAGGTCACCGTCTACTAAATCTGTTCTAAGTGACCATTTTGTAAAGTCATTTGGATCTTTTATCATTGGTGTAGCTGTAGCAAAACCACCAGGTGTTGCACTTCCTATAATACCAACTGTAGGGTAGTCAATCCTTTTTACAAAGTTGTATTCAAATGTTTTTGTGTTAAAAGTACCTTGGTATTCTCCTGCATTTTCTGCTGACACAGGTATATTGTCATTGCTATTAAATACACCTACACCATTTGGAAAATCTAGTCCACCCCAATTATCAGTCCACGCACTATCAGCTCTAAATTTGAATGACCCTTCTTTTAATGTAATGATAATATTCCAAAGATCTGGATTTGCTGCATCTTTCGTCATTGGGGTTTCATTTTCCCATCCAGTTGGCGTTGCATCTCCTATCATACCAATACTTCTAAAGTCCACTTCTTCAGTAAATTTGTAAGCACCAGTTGCTTTGTTGAAGTCAACTCTGTATCTACCTGCTGCTGCAATTGGAATGTTGTCTGGAGAACCTAGTACTGCAATGCCTTCTGGAAAATCTGTTGATCCCCAATTAATTGCCCAATCATCATCTTGTCTGAATTTTGCATTATTATTGGTTAAATCAATAACAATATAGTACTGATTTGTGTCGGATGGATCTATGTACATGTCTGTATCATTATCCCATCCTCCAGGTGTAGCATCACCAATAATACCAATATTTGAATCTACATCAAAATAGTATTCACCGCTGTGTGAGTTGAAAGTTACAGTGTAATCTCCTGCAAAAACAGGAATATCGGGACTACCAGGAGTAGAAGAACCGATACCTTTAGGGAAAGCCTTGTCTCCCCAGCTTAAATCCCAATTATTATTGGCTCTGAATTTGCAAGCAGCTGTTGTTAACGTGATATCCAAGGTCCACGTTGAGTCTGTAAGTTGTGTCATAGGCGTTTCATTATCCCATCCACCAGGAGTGGCTGACCCAATAAGACCTACTGATGTAACCTGAGCATTCAGACCAAACGCTAAGGCGAAAAAACATAAAATGGTAAGTAAATGTGACTTCATGATTATAAATTTTTAATTAAAACAAAAAGATAATGTTAATTGGACACAAAGTAAAAACATTTTTTAAAATAAGCATTAATTTGTTATTAAAAAATAGTCTTTTTATGTATTTTTAAGATTTAAAGTGGTAATTTGGTCATTTATGGATATTAATTAGGGAATAACCTATCTTTTACAGCGAAAAGGTAAAAGATATTGTTAT